>LGGY01000106.1 GCA_001509335.1 Fidelibacterota bacterium 46_43 | reverse complement strand
TGGGAAGGAGTTGTGAACAATCTGAAACGCCGCTATCACCAAACCCAGAGTCCGGGCATCCGGGCCTGGATTGAAAAATTCATGAGTGTGGAACCTTGTCGGGTCTGCGGCGGCAGCCGTCTGAAGCGCTCCAGCCTGAGTGTATACATCAACGGGAAAAATATTGATGATATCTCCAGGATGTCCATTCGTCACGGACTTGAGTTTTTTAAAAATCTTTCCCTGAATAGAACGGAGCAGCAAATTGCCGGACAGATACTCAATGAAATCCATCAGAGATATGGATTTTTGGTCAATGTGGGGCTGGGTTATCTCACGTTGAGCCGGAGTGCCGGGACCTTATCGGGAGGTGAAGCGCAGCGGATTCGCCTGGCCACCCAAATCGGTTCCCAGCTGACAGGCGTGCTTTATATTTTGGATGAACCCAGCATCGGTCTGCACCAAAAAGACAACGGCAGACTTTTGGAAACCCTGAAAAAACTGCGGGATCTTGGGAATTCCATTGTAGTCATTGAACATGACCAGGAGACCATGGAAGCAGCGGACTGGATTGTGGATATGGGACCGGGAGCCGGTGTCCATGGCGGTGAGATCGTCGCCAACGGGACCCTGGAGGATATCAAAAGCTGTCCTAAAAGTCTGACGGGCATGTATTTAAGCGGAGAAAAACACATTCCCATCCCGGAAAAAAGAAACAAGGGAAACGGGAAAATACTCACGCTGCATGGGGCCAGGGGTAATAATCTGCAGTCCATCACCGTATCCTTTCCCCTGGGGCGAATGATTTGCGTCACCGGTGTCAGCGGATCGGGAAAAAGCACTCTGGTCAACGAAACCCTTGTCCCCATTTTAAGCCGGAATCTCATGCATGCCAAAGCCTCGGCTCTCCCCTACGACTCAATTACAGGTGTGGAATATCTCGATAAGATCATCAACATCGATCAGTCCCCTATCGGGCGGACCCCTCGTTCCAATCCGGCGACCTATACCGGTGTTTTTACCCATATCCGGCAACTGTTTGCCTCCCTGCCCGATGCCAAACTCCGGGGTTATTCCCCCGGGCGTTTTAGTTTTAATGTCAAAGGTGGGCGCTGTGAATCCTGTAGCGGCGACGGCATCAAGAAAATTGAAATGCACTTTCTGCCCGATGTCTATGTCCGTTGCGAAGAGTGCAAAGGCAAACGGTACAACCGGGAAACCCTGCAGATTAAATACCGGGGCAAAACCATTTCAGATGTTCTGGATATGACGGTGGAAGAAGCCCTGGAATTTTTCAAAAACCACCCTGCCATCAAGCATAAACTAAAAACCCTTTCAGATGTGGGATTGGGATATATTCACATGGGTCAGCAGGCCACCACCCTTTCAGGAGGAGAAGCCCAGAGAATCAAGCTTTCCGCCGAACTAAGCCGTATTGGAACCGGCCGGACCCTGTACGTTTTGGATGAACCCACCACAGGGCTCCATTTTGCCGATGTGGAACTGTTGCTGAAAGTCCTCCATAAACTGGTCAAAAAAGGAAATACGGTCCTTATTATTGAACACAATCTGGACGTGATTAAAACAGCCGATTATATCATTGATCTGGGGCCGGACGGCGGAGATCATGGCGGACAGGTCGTGGTCACCGGTGAACCGGAAGAGGTGATCAAACATCCCGATTCCTATACCGCAACATATTTACAAAGAGTGGTGAATAACCCGTAGAGACAGGGCATGCCCTGTCTCTACGGGGTTGTTTTTTATCCAAAAATAATATTTGTCAGCACCACCGCGGATATGATACCGGCCAGATCGGCGGTGAGGGCAGCAGGGACGGCATGACGGGAATTGGTAACAGACACGGAACCGAAATAAACCGCCAGTACATAAAATGTCGTTTCTGTCGAGCCCATCATAATGGAAGCCATCCGTCCGATAGTGGAATCGGGTCCATGGGTTTTGACCAGTTCGGATAAAATGCCCAGGGCACCGCTGCCGGAAAGGGGCCGCATAAATGCCAGTGGCAATATATCACCGGGCATACCGATTAAATTTGTGAGAGGACTCATAATCCAGGACAAAACCTGCATGGCGCCGGAGGTGCGAAAAATGCTGATAGCGGCAAAAATAGCCACCAGGTAAGGGATAATCCGTAAAGCCACATCAAAACCTTCTTTGGCGCCTACCGTAAACACTTCATATACTTTTAACCCTTTCCGGTACCCGTACAGGGGAATCAGAACAATAATCAGGGGAATGGCCAGAGTTGATATCACATTTAAGATTGTTTCAAACATGGAACATACTCCTTATTCATTTTCCTGTGAAGGGTTTTGTTGATTTTCCGGAAGTGACAAATCTTCTCCTGTCTCGGGATAGCGATAGCGGGGAAGTTTTTCAAGTATTTTGGTCATAACAATGGCAACCGTCGTGGAGATACCCGTCGCCAGAATCACCGGAGCAATAATTTCCGAAGCATTACTGGAATTGGCAGCAGCCCGGATGCCGATGATGGTGGCGGGAATCAGGGTGACACTCGACGTACTCATGGCCATGAGCATGCACATGGCATTGGACGCCGTATCCTTCACCTTATTCAGTGTTTGCAATTCCTGCATGGCCTTGGATAGCCATCACAATAGATCCCATGGCAGGATGATCCGGAGGGACTTCCGGGAAGAGGCGGATCATCACCGGTTTCACTGCTTTGGCAACAATGTTGATTAAACCGGATTTTTCCGCAATTTTCATCAGTCCGAGCCATAAGGACATGATCCCCACCAAACCGATTGCCAGGGTTACGGCGAATTTCACGGAATCAAAAACACCGGAGGTCAGATTAGCAAGAGGTTCCAACGTGGGATTCCATAATATGGATCCGTCGACAAAATCCACCAGACAATCAGCTGATGCAATCGCCACACCTATTAGTATCATGGCTAGCCAAATGACATTAATCAAGGTCAACCTCCTTCAGAAAACAGTTTAAGTTGATTACAAACCGGCGTAATATAAAAATAAATGCTCCAATTATCTGCCATTATTCTGCCCAAATCCGAAGCGATCTTCCTCCTGTTCCCGAAATAATGTAGTGT
>LGGY01000105.1 GCA_001509335.1 Fidelibacterota bacterium 46_43 | reverse complement strand
GAGGACCTGGCGAAGCAGACACCCCGGGCATTTATTCCCGGACAGTTTTCCAATCCGGCCAATCCGGAAGTGCATCGTCAGACAACAGCTGAAGAAATCTGGAGAGACACAGAAGGACACGTGGATATTTTTGTAGCTGGTGTGGGGACCGGCGGGACCATCACAGGGGTGGGAGACATATTAAAAGCAAGAAACAGGGATATTCAGATAATTGCCGTCGAACCGGCGGGTTCTCCTGTATTATCCGGGGGTGAACCAGGCCCGCATAAACTTCAGGGAATCGGTGCCGGTTTCATACCCCCTGTTTTAAATACATCCATTATCGATGAAGTTGTCTGTGTTAAGGAAGAAGACGCGGGTCACACCGCCCGGGAGGCTGCCCGGAAAGAGGGCTTACTGGTGGGGATTTCCTCCGGTGCCGCTCTGTGGGCATCCTTGCTCGTATCAAAACGGCCGGAGAATAAAGATAAAGTAATTGTGACGGTTATGCCCAGTTGTGGAGAACGGTATTTAAGCACATGGCTATATGATGAATTATGAATGAATAATGATGAATTGAATGAAGAATGATGAATTAGGTTAGTTTGTCAATAGATGTACCCATAATCTAACTCAAAACTCAAAATTCCAACTCACTACTCAGCACTCATCACTCAGAACTCTCTGGATATTCTTTTCAGGGCTTTTTCCAGGATAGAGCGTGGTGTGGGTACGCACAAGCGCTGAAAATACTCTGAACCGGTCCCAAAAATCTTTCCGTCTTCAAGAAAGACATTGGCCCGGTTGTAAATCCGATTATGAATTTCCTCCGGCGATAAGCCTGTCCCGGAAAAATCCAGCCAGGCAATATAGGTCCCTTCAGGACGGCGGAAAAGTATGTCCGGCAGATGTTTCTCTAAAAATGATTCCAAAAAGTCAAAATTCCCATCCAGGTATTCTTTCAGTTGTTCCAGCCACTCCTCCCCTTCATTGTAGGCAGCAATGAGTGCAGAAATGGCAAAGGGAGACGGATTTTGCATTCCCATTACTCTTTGAAAGGACTTTCGTAATTCGGGATTATCAATGATAATGTTTGAACAATGGAGTCCGGCTGTATTAAACGTTTTATTGATCGCTGTACATATAATGGCATTATCTGTATCTGTCACTTGTGCCAAAGGATAAAAAACCGCATTTTTCCGGATCAGATCTCCGTGTATTTCATCACTGATCAAAATCACATTATTTTTTTTGCAGGTATCATTAATCCGGCAGAGTTCATCCGGTGTCCAAATGCGTCCAACGGGATTGTGGGGACTGCATAGGATCATCATTGTTGTTGAGGGATGAGAAGCCAGGGTTTCCAACTGCTCAAAATTGATCCGATAATATCCCTTATCATTAATCAGTTCATTATTGGCGATACGCCGTCCGTTTTGCTCTACAACCGATGTAAACGGTGCATAAACGGGTCGTTGAATGATGATTTTATCTCCGGGCTTTGTAAAAGCCCTGACTGCAACATGCAAAGCATAGACGGTCCCCGGTGAATAGACGACCGATTCTGGATTAATCTGCCACCCCTGCCGTCGTTTAAACCATCCCTGCAAAGCATTAATATAGCGGTCATCGGAGAGATGATAGGTATATCCGAACATTTTTTGTTCCACCCGGGCATGGAGAGCATCCAGGACAGGTTTTGGACAGCTAAAATCCATATCTGCCACAAAGAGAGGTATTGTCTCATCATCATACCGTTCTGTAAAACCCAGTTTCATCAACAATTCCCGGCTGTCCCATTTCAGGGAATTTGTACCACGGCGGTCTATGATTTCATCGAAGTTGTATTTCATAGCGTTTAAAGGTTCTTTATGAAGTTAGAAGTTGGCACCTCGTTTCGTCCGCCTTTCGGTGATCTGCTCGATGATCGGGTGCTGCTGCGCTCCAGCAATCACGCGCTTAATCTTATTCAGCGTCTCTGTGAACTCTGCGGGAGGAATTCTCTCATTCTCCCCATTGAATCTTCGTACACTCGTCCTCAGAAGCTTCCAAGTTGTGATTGCCGATTGGTGGTTATGGCTTTCAGATGTCCGGTAAGCGTAATACCTTCGGAAGGACGGCTCCAGGAATAGCGAACCATATTGCCGGGGACTTCTTCAGAAATCCACCATTCGTATATGAGTTTGTCCGCTTCACCGATGGGCTCACCGGTTTCGGGATCTGATTCCGCATAATCCACTTCAACCCGGGCATATTGGGTTTCGAATGTCCCCGCAGGAACAGTTATCGATTCTGTCCCCTTTACGTATGGCGTATAATCTCCCTCAATCATGGCGTCGGAATAATTTTCAACGTTGGAATATCTTTCTTCTGTTTCCTGATCTGTCTCTTCAGGGACTTCTTCTTCTGTCTCATACCGGGGTGTCCATTCACGGATTCTGTCATATTCAGGATCCCTGTAGCGAAATTTCAAGAGTTTATAATCCGTATCCATAAGGGCTTCAGCGCACCAAAACAAGAATCAAATTCTTTTTCATGGCTTTTCCCTTGATTATTTATTTCATTGATGATAGGAAATCACAGCATTATTATCAAGTATCAAAAGAGTATATCAAGAAATATTTAATAAAATCAGGTGTTTTCGTTTATGTTCCAATTGTAGCGGATTTCTTCGATGGGCAGTTTAAGCCAGGTCCAGTCCCCCTCATCCAGTTTCCAAGTGGCATCCATTTCCACGGGTATTTTTATCCCATCCATGACAGTATGTTTCCGAACGGT
>LGGY01000104.1 GCA_001509335.1 Fidelibacterota bacterium 46_43 | reverse complement strand
GGCCGAAGAGATCTCAGGATGTTCGGGAAAGAAATAAAGGTACGAACCTATGGCCAGTCCCAGTATAAGTTGTCCGGTCAGTTTATACCGGGCAATCAATCCCTTTTTGAGTTTTTTATATACTTTTAAATAATCGTCGATAAACCCCAGCAATCCGGTCCAGACCAGTGTGATAAGCAGTATCTGGATATAGCGGTTTGTAATATCCCCCCAGAGAAGGACCGGGATAATGACTGAACAGTGAATCAGGAGTCCGCCCATAGTGGGTGTCCCGGATTTTTGAAGGTGGGAGGTAGGACCGTTTTGGCGGATGGTTTCCCCGATTTTGTGCTGTTTCAAGATCCGGATGAAATAAGGCCCCAGGATAAATGCAATAAAGAGGGCTGTCAGGGCTGCGGCGGTGCTCCGGAATGAGATATATCCCAAAACATTCAGCCAGGTCACATATTTTTTTAAGGGATATAGGAGGAGATATATCATGATTGATCTCCCTGCTCTGTTAAATGATTAACAACCCGTTCCATGGCCATACCCCGCGATCCTTTTACATAGATGATATCCCCTTCTTTCTGGAGGGTTTTCAGGGTGATAATGAGGGATTCAAGGGTGTCAAAATGAATGGCATTGGCCATATCCATTAACCGGGCGGTTTTCACGGTTTGCAATGTTTCCGGTCCATAGCAAAAAAGGTAGTCAATCTGAGAAGAGGCAATCTGGGCTCCGATATTTTCATGGCTCAGCCGGCTGAGATTGCCCATTTCCAGCATATCTCCCAAAACAAAGATTCGTTTACCCCGGGGTTTCATTTCATGCATGGTTTTGATGGCCAGGGATACGGACAGGGGATTGGCGTTGTAGGTATCATCAATCAGCGTGATTCCACCCTGATTGATGATATTTCCTCGTCCGGCAGGGGGTTCAAATTCCTCCAGTTTCCACTTGATCTGTGCAATGGGGACATTCAATGTCTGCGCTACAGCACAGGCTGCCAGGGCATTTTGAGCCGCACCAAATCCAAGAGAACGGAGATGAATTTGTGTCCCCTGAAAATCAAGGATATAACGCCCCAGGGAATCAATATCGAATATCTGTAATGTGACGGCTGCGTTTCTTTTCATGCTGTAAGTGATACGCTTTTTTCCGGTATCGGGATACTGGGCTATTAATGGATCATCCAGGTTGATGAACAGGGTTCCGTCTTCACGTGTATTGTCAAAGAGTTCAAATTTCCCTTTCTGCACATTTTTCAGTGTGCCAAACCCCTCGATATGTGCTTCAGAGATAGAAGTGATCAGGGCAAAATCCGGGCGAATGATCCCGCACAGCTTCGAAATATCCCCCACATGTCCGGCACCTATTTCCAATATGGCATAATCCGATTCCGGATGGATGTCGAGAACCGAGATCGGCAGACCGATTTCGTTATTGAAATTTCTTCTGGATTGTGAGACGGAATAGGTTCCGGAAAGAACATGGGCGATAAGTTGTCGTGTAGAAGTTTTTCCGGCACTGCCTGTTACGGCGATGATCTTTGTCTTTATCCGGGATGCGTAAACCTGTGCCAGGTCCTGAAGCCCCTGATATGTATCGGAACAAATAATGAGAGGATGTTTTTTCAGGGCAGGTTTTTGCCGAACCGCTTCTTCTGTTACCATGGCGGCAACGGCACCTTTGCTGATAGCCTCGTCCACAAATTCGTGTCCGTCGGTTTTTTCCCCCTTCAGGGCACAAAACAGATCTCCGGGATTGATTTCACGGGTGTCAATTGAAAGACGTGTAAATTTTTCTGCGCTGATCCGCTGCAGGATAAACCGCCGGTCCCGGGAAAGATATTCAAATTTCATGTATTTGCACCCACTTTTGTACAATATCTTTATCGTTGAAAGGGATCTTTTTCTCTTCGATTTCCATTACCTCTTCGGCGCCTTTTCCCAGAATCAAAATCAGATCCCCGGGATTTCCATGTGTCAGAACCTGATAAATGGCTTTTTGTCTGTCAGTCTCAATGATCAGATTCTGTTGTGTTGTGATTCCCTTCAGGATATCCCTGATGATAACTTCGGGATTTTCACTCCGGGGATTGTCATTGGTCAAAATGATCTGATCTGCATACTGCTCTGCAATCTTTCCCATGACGGGCCGTTTTGCCTTATCCCGGTCACCTCCGCAGCCAAAAAGGACAATCAGCCTTTCATGGGAAATTTCCCGGACCGATTTCAGGATTTTATCGATGGCATCGGGCGTGTGTGCGAAATCAATGATGACAGTCCCGTGCTGCGCCGTCCGGACAATGTCCATCCGGCCTGGAATGGGTGGAAGGCTTTTCAGACTCAGATGATCAGGCCGGATATGGGAATGGTGCTCCATCCATGCGGCTACAGCCTGCAGGATGTTCATGGCATTGAAAACACCGATTAAAGGTGCTTCCACTGACAGGGTATGATCCGGGGTATGTACCACGCCTTTCAATCCTTCGGCGGATAAGTGATATTCAGAAAAATGGTAATCTGCATGAGAATTTTGCAGGGAACAGCTTCTTTTTTTATGGTTAAGGGAGGTGAACAGCTGGAAACCATAGGGGTCATCAATATTGATAATGGCAGTCCCTTCCGGAGTAAGCTGTGAAAAAAGACGAATTTTTGCTGCAAAATAACGGTCCATGCTCCCATGGAAATCGAGATGATCCTGGGTCAGATTCGTGAAAACTGCTGTGTCAAAGGTAATGTTTTCCACCCGGGATAATTCCAGGGCAATGCTGGAGACCTCCATGATCAGAGACTGGATTCCGGC
>LGGY01000246.1 GCA_001509335.1 Fidelibacterota bacterium 46_43 | reverse complement strand
CGGCAAGGTACGCACGGTGATAACCGTTCCAAAAAACATCGGCAGGGAGGACCTTGAAGCTGTTGTTTTTGAAAATAGTCGTGTACAAAAATATACTGCAGGAAAGACTATTCGAAAATTTATTGTAGTACCGGAAAAAATAATCACCATCGTGATCTGAAACTAACTCTTACAAATCTCTTTTCATGATGGTGACAAAAGGAAGTCCAATCCTTTAAAAAAAAATTATTCCATCTTATCTTTAAATCGAAATCTTTAAATCGAATAAGTAAACAATCGGCACGAGATTACTTATCCATCTACTTATACCATGTCTAAACTGTTAAAAACAAAACGCCAGAATGTAATAGTTTACATAATACACATTATGCGCAGTTATTACAGGGGTATTTTTTCTCCCTTTCGGGCAATTAAGATCTCAGACGCCCCCTTCTGCCCTATTTTTTTAAGATACTTTTTTATTTTCTTTTTCTCACCAGGCATAAAATGTGTCAAATACACCTGAGGAATATAGGAATTCTCTATCAGTCGAACCGCCTCCTGAACTGTCAGATGTCCCGGAATTTTGCGCGGTTCATTTGTACTGCTGTCCAAAAAAAGGATTTGGGGTTTCTGTTCTTCCACTTTATGAATATCAAATACATCGGTATCTCCGGTAAATGACAGTGATGAATCTTCAGTTTTAATATTTAATCCAAGACTGCTTGCATGATGATTCACATTAAATGGTGTGATGATCACATCTTCATCGATAAGAAACTCTCTTCCTGAAACAAGCGGGGTTATCTGATATGTGATATGTTTATATTTTTCAAACCATGGCTGCCATACTTTAAGTAATCCGTTTTTTATAAAACTCGTATAACCAGATGATACACAAATGTTTATGCTGTGATGAGTATTTTGCTCACGGTGAATAAGACCAAAAAGGATTTCCGGAATGCCCAGACAATGATCTGAATGGATATGTGTCAGGAAAATGGTATGTATATCTTCCAAATGATAACCGTTATTGACAATTTCCTGTGCGATACCCGGGCCGGCATCAATCAGAAAGGATTTATCCCCAACCATAACCCAATATGATGATGGTCCATTACCTGCTTCGGGAACAGATGTGCCGGTCCCCAGGACATGTATGAAATGTGTTTTCATGCTTTAGTGAAATATCATTATTAGCCTGATAATCAGTGAGATGTACCTATTTCATAATTTTGGGTTGACTTATTTTATCACGTGACTTAATAATTATTATCTTACCGGAGTAATGCATGAGTCTATTTTTTGTTTTAACGAAACGGGGTCGTCCCCTTCTCTAAACTCTTAATTATGAACTCTTTTCACGTTTTTATTCCCACTCAATGGTTGCAGGGGGCTTGGAACTGATGTCGTAAGCGACTCTGTTCACGCCATTTACTTCATTGATGATGCGGTTTGAAATCCGGCTTAATACGTCGTAAGGGATATGAGCCCAATCGGCAGTCATACCGTCCAGGCTGGTGACTGCCCTGAAAACAATGGTATTTTCATAGGTTCTTTCATCGCCCATAACCCCAACACTTTGAACCGGCAAAAGAATGCAAAAGGCCTGCCAGATTTTCCGATAGAGTCCGTGGCTCCGTAATTCCTCAATAGCAATATAATCCGCCTTCCGCAACGTATCCAGTTTATCCCGTGTAATATCCCCCAAAACACGGATTGCAAGTCCGGGTCCCGGAAAAGGATGCCTGTAAAGGATTTTTTCATCCAGGCCGAGCTGGAACCCCACTTCACGGACTTCGTCCTTGAAAAGCTCTCTCAGAGGTTCTATGAGCTTAAAATGCATCTTCTCCGGGAGTCCGCCCACGTTATGGTGACTTTTTATGGTTGCTGAAGGCCCTTTAAAAGAAACTGATTCAATTACATCAGGATAAAGGGTCCCCTGGGCCAAAAATTCAAAGTCTCCCAGTTTGCGGGCTTCATCCTCAAAAATTTCAATGAAGAGATTGCCAATGATCTTCCGTTTTTTTTCAGGATCCGCAACTCCCTTCAGAGCTTTCAGGAAACGTTCCCCTGCATCCACATAGACAAGATTAATCTTAAAATGTTCACGAAAAGCACGCTGGACATCTTCCGCTTCATGGAGTCTTAACAGGCCGTTATTGACAAAAACACAGGTCAGCTGATCACCGATCGCCTTATGGAGTAAAAGGGCTACAACAGAACTGTCCACTCCGCCGGACAAACCACAAAGAACCCGCTTCCCTCCCACTTTTTCCCGGATTTTCTCAAGCTGGGACTCCACGAAATTCAGGGGGGTCCAGACGGGCTGGACATCACAGATTTTTAGGATAAAATTCTTTAAAATGTCTTTACCCTGATCCGTATGGGCTACTTCGGGATGGAATTGGATGGCATATATGTTTTTATTTTTGTTTCGGATTGCTGCAACCGGAGAATTATCCGTTCTGGCAATGATTTCAAAATCTTCCGGAAGGTTCTCGATCCGGTCACCATGACTCATCCATACCGTCAACCTTCCCTTTGTCAATTGAAGTCCATTGAATAAGTCTTCTTCATTTAAAATAGTCAATTCCGCCCGGCCATATTCTCTTTCTGCTGCTTTATCCACATGACCGCCATAGTGTTGGGCAATCAATTGCAAACCGTAACAGATCCCCAATATGGGAATGCCCAATTCGTATATTTCATCCGGAGGTTTGGGGGCATTTGCGGCATATACGCTTGACGGTCCGCCTGAGAGGATGATTCCCTTGGGATTGAAAGTTTTTAACTCTTTCAGAGACATATTATAAGGATGGATTTCGCAGTAGACATGGGATTCACGGATTCTCCGGGCTATCAGCTGGCTCACCTGGGATCCAAAATCAAGGATAAGAATCTTTTCATTCTGAAAGAGTGTTTTCATAAAAGCCTCTAATTATAATTTACCGAAGGGATATATCATTGGACAATGTATGTCTGATAATGATATTGTCCCTGTCCGGACCAGTGGAAATCATCCCAAAAGGAACCTCCAGGGCTTCTTCGATAAATTGAATATAATTCTGGCAGTTTTTAGGAAGTGCATCCCAGTCAGTCATCCCTTCCACGGGGTCTTCCCA
>LGGY01000103.1 GCA_001509335.1 Fidelibacterota bacterium 46_43 | reverse complement strand
ACCCTGTCACCGGATCACCAGGAATTCAATACCATCATTGCCAAAAACCTGGAACGGCTGGAAAGACTCATTAACAACGTTTTTGATGTGATGAAAACTGAAAAAACCCGTCGGAAACAGCAGATCACCGATGTAGATATCCCCGATCTGATCCGGGAGGTTGTCGATTTATTTAAGGTGCGGTATGCCTCCAAGAATATGACACTCACAACCCGGGTTAGGGAAGATCTGCCCACCATCCCTGCAGACCGTGATGGATTAATGCAGATTCTGGTGAATTTCGTGGAAAATGCTTATAAATACTCCGAAGAAAATTCAGAAGTGATTATATTTGCTGATATCCGGAAGGATGGAGACCTCTACATGTATGTCAAAGATCACGGCCGTGGCATCGCCAAAAAAGACCAGGACAAAATTTTTCAACGGTTTTTCCGTGCCGGCCTGGATCTGGAGCGCCTTCCCGGTGCCGGACTGGGACTCAGCATCACCAAGGATATCGTGGAACAGATGGGCGGCGAAATCTGGTTTGAAAGTGAATTGAATAAAGGAACCACTTTCTTTGTGTCCATACCACCATTGGTTAATGATGAATGATAAATTAAGAATTAAGAATTAAGAATTAAGAATTATGAATGAGCCTTGGAGTGCAGATCAGGGTTTTGAAGAGAAGGATAGAAGATTATGATGGAATACACAATATTGATCATTGAAGACGAGCCGGATATGCTTCGGGCGATCAAGCTCAGGCTGGAATCTATTGGATTTAAGGTGGAAACAGCGTCGGACGGACTGGAAGGGTTGCAAAAGGTGAAAAGTATCGTCCCCGACCTGGTCCTTCTGGATATCATGCTTCCGAAAATGGATGGCTTTAAGGTCTGTAATATGATCAAATTTGACAAAAAGTATAAGAACATCCCGGTGATTATTCTCTCTGCAAAAAGCGCCCAGAAGGATTTTCAAACGGCCAAAACCGTAGGTGCCGATGCCTATCTGACCAAACCCTTTACAACAGCGGACATGCTGAAAAAAATCAAGGAGTTACTACCGAAATGAACATTGCCTGGATGGGACTGCTTTTATCCGTCCTGGGTGGACTGGCCCTGGGGAGCTTTGCCAATGTGGTGATTTACCGGGTGCCCCGGGAGAAATCCATAGTAAAGCCCCGGTCCACCTGCGTTTCTTGCGGACAGCAAATATCCTGGTACGACAATATTCCCATCCTGAGCTACCTGTTTCTGGGTGGCAAATGCCGTCACTGCAATTCAGCCATCAGCCTGCGCTATCCCCTGGTGGAATTCCTCACCGCTTTTTTGTTCGTAGCCGTCTACTTGAAATTTGGCCCATCCGTTGAAGCCGTCTGGTATATGTCCCTCATGTTCATCCTGATTATTACCACTTTCGTGGATCTGGATCACCTGATCATCCCCCAATCCTTTATTACAGTGGGACTCATCCTGGGGATTTCCGGGCTGATTGCTTTCTGGGATGTCCGGTGGATCTCGTCACTGATTGGCGCTGCGATAATTTCCAGTTTTCTGTTTCTGGCCGGATTATTGGGCAAAGCCCTTTTTCATAAAGACAGCATGGGATCCGGTGATGTGCTGCTGGGGATTGTGATCGGACTCTTCCTGGGATGGAAACTCTCGCTGATGATGCTTTTCCTGACCTTTTTCTCTGCCGCCGTGATTCTGCTGATCCTCATGGCTTTGAAACGGGTCCGGGCCGGTGTGCAGGTGCCCTTTGGTCCCTTTATGGCCATTGGCGCCATTCTGTCCCTCTTTTTTGGACAATTTTTAATTGAATTATATATGACTTATGTTTGGATTTAATCAGGAGTAGCACATGCCAGCCATCAAAATGAAAAAACCCCTGGGACAACTTTTGTTGGATAACCGGAGAATTACCCAGGAGCAGTTAAATGAAGCGTTGAAATACCAGAGTGAAAACGGCGTATATTTTGGAAAGGCCCTTATCGAACTGGGCTATATCAGCGATCTGGATCTGACCCAGTTCCTGGCGGAACAGATGAATATCCCTTTTGTCAAACTGGATGATTTAACCATTGATAAAGAGATTATTCGCCTTGTTCCGGAAGAGATGGCCCGGAATTATCAGATTCTTCCTCTGTTTAAAATCGGTGATCAGCTGAGTGTTGCCACTGCCGATCCCCTGAATGTGGAAAGCATTGATGCCGTCAGCAAACACACAGGCATGGATTTGGATTTGGTATTAGCTACAGAAGCGGATATCGAATATGCAGTGGAAGTCTATTACGGGAAGTCCAAAAAGATGGAAGGACTGTCTGAAGAAAACATCGAATATGAAATTGAAGAAATCGAGCGGCAGCGGGAAGAGGCCAGGGACGAAGAAAATATTGGTAATTCCAAGGTGATTGAAGCGGTAAATACCATGCTCGTCCAGGCGATTGATATGGGGGTGAGTGATATCCACTTTGAACCCCGGGAAAGGGATGTAAGAATCCGATTCCGTGTGGACGGAACCCTTTTTGAAAATTATACGCTCCCCAAGACTTTCCAGGCTTCCGTGGCCTCCCGGCTGAAAGTCATGTGTAATATGGATATATCCGAAAACCGGAAACCTCAGGACGGCCGGATACGCTTCAAAAAAGATAATAAACGGGTCAGCCTGCGTGTATCCACCTATCCCACCTATTTTGGTGAAAAAATCGTGATGCGGCTTCTGGACAAGGAAAAAAACCAGATTGACCTGAAAGATATGGGGTTTACCAGAGAGGTACTTGAGCAGTGGTTAGAGCTGATTCGCATGCCTAACGGAATTATCCTG
>LGGY01000102.1 GCA_001509335.1 Fidelibacterota bacterium 46_43 | reverse complement strand
CAATCTTCAGAAAGTGGTTCTGCTAAAATAAAGAAAGTTTAAATGACTCATCTGAAAAAGCCACCATCAACGAGTGGCTTTTTTTCTTTAAATAACAATTTTTTTGGTGTAGAAATGAGGTTTTTTCAGGATCGTCTGTCATCTGATCTTTCCATATCAAAATGGATCAAATCAGAGAGGGTTTGACTGGCCACGCCGGATTTGAGGTGTTCTTGATACTGTTGAAGCCATCTTTCCAGAACAGGTGACGATTCAGCAAGTATTTCCAGAATGATCGGATTAGGCGTATCCCGGAAAGCGTCCTCAATATTTGCCATGGTAATGTGCGAAGGATCGCTTGCCGGTACATAGTTTCCCGGCTGATCGGCCGGTTCGGTAACAAGCCCCTTATCCTGCAAGGTATGGAGAACCGTATCTGTCAGTTGCTTGGAAATGTGATGCCGGACGGTATAGGATTTAACAGACCATAGCCCCTCATTTTTTTTGTATTGACGGGTTATTTCGAACATGATGGAGAGTCCAAGGGCCGAGAGAGAAGCATGGTTGCTCGCATTCTCTTTCTGCTCAAGTCGGTATATGCGATTATTTTGTATCGAATATGTCAGTTCTGCACCGAAAAGGACAATCATCCAGCTTGTGTGGAGCCAGATGAGGAAAAAGGGTAATGCGGCAAAGGTCCCATAGATGACATTGTGCATGGTAACGCCGCTCTGGGCTTTAAAATAAAAGATTTGCAAAACAAACCAGGCCAGGGCGGTAAAAAGTCCGCCAATTAATGCTGGAACAAAACGGACACGGGTATTCGGCAAGAATTTCATCAAAAACAGAAAAGCCAGAATAATAAATCCCATCATTGTCCATCGAATCGTGAATTCATATAACTGTGCCAGGCTACCAAAATAATTTTGCATTAGTTCCAGCATCCGGTTTGAAGATAAAAAGGCGTTAATACTGGTTGCGATTATGATCAGAAAAGGCACGATAATCAGGATGCTGATATAGTACGAAAACCGACGGATCAGATGGCGGGGTTTTTTAACATTCCAAATATGATTAAATGATTTTTCAACCCTTCCTAAAACACGGATGACTGTCAAGACCAGAAAGATAAAACCGATCGCGCCAAGGGTACGCACGTTAGTTCTTTCGACGATTGCAAAGACCGTAATCACAATATCCTGGTATTGCTTCGGCCATTGAGCCAGCCCGCTGTCCTCAATAATTTCTATGGATATATCGGACATTAAACCTTCTTTAAATCCCCCGGAGGTGTCAGAGATTGCATGATTCAGCGTTTTAAGCCCGATGTTTTCCATGAGTCTTTCCTGTACACCCAATCCCTTTGTAATAGAAAACATGAGTGCAAGTACAGGGACCAGTGCCAGAAGGGTCAGATAGGTGAGTGTACCAGCCTGCATGGCAGATTTGTTGGCAATAAAACTGCGTATGACAACGCCGATAATTCTTAGTAAAGACATGATAGCAGTCTTAAAGCGCGATAACGGCCGCAAATCCATGTTCCACAAGTCGTTATGTATAAAATTATGTTCTTTTTGCAGTGCTGATTTTAATCTTGACATTCATTTGCCTTTTTAGGTTTGTGTTTAATGTAATGTTTTTTTCATTTTCAAATAAATTAAAAATGTGGATGAGTCCATGTGAGCCTTTTTACAGAAAGAAAATGACACTACCATTAAAACCCATTTGAACGATAATATTTGATAAATTGTCTAAATCATTATGACAGAAACATAAAACACAAGGTGACACAATGAAAATTCTAAAAACGGGGCATTATATATGTGTCTTGCTCATACTGTGCGGAACACTATCCGGGCAGTCCTCAATGCCGAAGCTCCCCGGTTTCTACCTCAGTCCCTATGAGAATGAACAAGTGACCACTTTTTCTTTTGGTTCCGATATCCGGATCCATATCAATGCAGCTTGTCCGGATAGTTTTGATACGGGCAAGCCGGTGGGACTGGTACTCTATGCTCTTCCCAACGGAAATACAATTGAACAGACCATGGGAAAACAGATGGAGGCCGGAGATGACTGGCATTACGATATTCAGCACATCGGCGCCCAGACCCGTTTTCTTCGTCATCGGATTTCAGATTATAATATAGTAGTGGTTTATCTGGAAACATCCCAAAAAAGCTGGCCGGCCTGGAAAAATGAACACCCGAACCATGCTGAGATTATTAATAATCTGACGGATTATCTCAAATCCTGTTTTAAATCCATGAATCCTTTTATCGTCCTGACGGGGCACAGCGGCGGCGGACGCTTTACGTTCTCATTTATGGATGGTGTATCGGCAATTCCCGGTGATGTTAAACGGATTTTATTTCTGGACAGTAATTACGGATATGAACACATGTACGGGGATCAAATGATTCAATGGTTGAATGCCGCTTCAGACCATTATCTCACTGTAATTGCCTATAATGACAGTGTGGCCCTGTACAACGGTGAACCCATTGTTTCTCCTGCCAGGGGTACCTGGTACCGGAGCCGGATCATGCAACGGTATATGACAGATTTGTTTTCTTTTACGACTTCCGAAGATGAGGATTTTATCCGTCATTCAGCATTGGACGGCCGCCTCCGCTTTATCCTCAAAAAAAATCCTGAACAGGCTATTCTTCATACAGTTCAGGTTGAGAAAAACGGGTTTATCCACGGGATGTTAACGGGAACGGCGGGGGAAAATCAAGGGTATGAGTATTATGGGGAAAGGGCTTATGGTGATGAAATCCAGGCGGAAGTGTTTCATGCGACCGGCCTCCAAATCCCCCTGCGATCCGAGGATGCCAAAAC
>LGGY01000101.1 GCA_001509335.1 Fidelibacterota bacterium 46_43 | reverse complement strand
CATACCTGGGCAATAGCACGACTGCCAGAAAGAATCCGGACCGGTTCTTTCTGGAGAAGGGACCGGAGTGCATTTTCCCTGGATTCATCGGCAATTACCACCACTTCCGGTTTAAAAATCCGGGCCTGTGCTGCCAGTTTTTCCACCTGTCTGTTGGCTGTCAGAAAAACCACAAGAAAGTCCCTGGGATTTTTTTCAATGACTTTCAGGGCGTTGGTGCCGATACTGCCTGTTGAACCGGTGATTCCAATTTTTTTCATAAGTCTATACTCCGGCTGAAAGCGGTTCCAAAGGACCGGCTGCTTCCACGAACCGAAAGTTCCCAACCCTTCCACATCATGGTGAAAGAAGAAGATAGATAAAAGTGTTCAGCCTTAAAGTTTCCCATGGTATTCCGGACCGTTCCATTTTCATAATTCAGTGAAACCAAGAGGCCGGTCTGAAGGGATAAAATCCGGGTGAGCCCCCCGGCCGTCATGGCTACAGTCCTGTTTTTCCACTCTGAATGATCCCCATGCATGACGGCAGTCTGGATAATCCACTCGCCATACCGTTTAGACATGCCACGGTGTATACACAGGCCATACGAAGTGGCATACCAGGGATCATCATGGTTCAATCCGGCACTTCCACCGACAAAAAAAGAGTACTCCCGTGTCAGCCGGACCCGGACGGCCAGGGAAGGAACCAGGTTATAATCCGGGTTGACCCGAAGCATCTGAATGTAAAAAGCGGATAACGAATATCCGGGTATAGGCATGATGCCCGCCGTTTTCTGTAAAAAAGGACCTGCTTTATCCTTCGTGTCCACCTGATCGGGAGAAAGACCCGGAAAAAGGGGGATGGTTGCAAAAATTAAAAGCACAAAAACTTTTAAAAAAAACCGCCTCATGGACAATCCCTGTATCAGATAAGTCCCCGTTTGGATGCTTTGATAAATTCAACGGCATGTTGCGTTTCGGGGATCAGTTCAACCTGTGTTTCAATATGTTTCAGTGCATCGGAAATATTGTAATCGGCACGGTACAGAATCTGGTAAAATTCTTTCAGTTTTTTCAGTACCTCTGTTGAGAAACCACGGCGTGTGAGTCCCACATGATTTAAACCGGCATAGCGGGCAGGCATCCCAGCCGCCAGAATATAGGGAGGCACATCCTTGCTGATCCGCATATAGCCGCCCACGAACGCATGGGCACCGATTTGCACAAACTGGTGGATTCCCGTCATGCCGCCGATAATCACAAAATCCTCCACGGTAACATGTCCGGCCAGTTGGGTGGCATTTGAAAATATGCAGTTGTTTCCGATTTTGCAATCATGGGCTACATGCACATAAGCCATGATCATGCAATCATCACCTACCACAGTTCTCATCCGGTCTTCCGTCCCCTTATGGATAGTGGCATATTCCCGGATAATGGTCCTGTCGCCTATAATTGTTTCGGTTCTTTCGCCTTTGTACTTCAAGTCCTGTGAAATTTCACTGACAATGGCTCCGGGAAAAATCTGGCACTGCCGTCCGATTCGGGCGCCGGGACGTATAATTGCATGCTCGGCAATACGGGTTTCATCCCCGATCACTACATCTTCATCTATAATTGCATATGGGCCAACCTGTACATGATTTCCCAATTCTGCTTTTGGACTAACAATCGCTGTTTGATGAATCTGGCTCATACATCTCTCTCAATGTTCAATATAAAAACTCCTTCACAAATCACATCGTTTCCTTCGGACATCATCCTGGAAGAAACCGTCAATTCATGTGCTTCCCCATGAATGATCCGGCTTAGGAATGTATACTCTCTCCGGGGAATATCCTTGAAAAATTTCAGATCCCGGACACCGGAAAAGACAATACGCCGAATGGTATGGGCCTTATCGTAGAGGAGGAGTGAAGCCGCCGAGAGCCCCAGAAGACGGAAAATGAGTCCCTTATCAAGGTACCTGTCCTGATATTCAACTGGATCGACAACGGACCGGACCTGATCCTTTTCTTTCATCATTCGCCATCCCTGGGGAACCGGAGCAAAATCGGGCATCAGGGCGCCCAGGAGTCCGGCTTCGGGTTGGGGATTTTTCAGAGTATGAATTAATGGTTTATAAACTTCCATCAACTTTTTTACAAAAGCGACATTGTTTCTGTGTCCGCTCCGGAAAGCCATGACATGTCCACGGAGGGGCATACCCAGCAGATATAAATCTCCCACGAGATCTAAAATTTTATGCCGGACCGGTTCATTGGAAAAACGCAGGGGGCGTTCATCCAGAATACCCGTTTCCCCCAGCCGGATATCATGATCTACTTTGAATAAGGTTTTTAATTCTTTCAGTTCATCCTCTGAAATCTGCCGGTCAATAAAGACAATATTATTGTCGAGTGTTCCTCCTTTACCCAAGCCGCGCTGCATTACCGATTTCATTTCACTCAACAGGCTGTAGGTCCGTGCCGGAGCAATTTCTTTATCAAAATCTTCCAAGGAATCCAAGGTATAAAAACGGGTTCCCATGGTCAGATGGTCGGCATAATCCACAAGAAAAGTGACCCGGAAAGTTTCAGCAGGAAAAACTTTGATAATCACATTATCGACCGCATCCGTATAGGTTACGGGTGTTGTAATAATCAGTTCAGGACAGGGCACACCCTGTTCCCTGCACCGGACACTTTTCAGAAGGTCCAGATAGGGTTTAGCACTTCCATCTCCCACCGGAGGTTCGGGGCCGTCCATTTCGATGACGGCATTATGGATATGACACGCTCGAAGGGCGGCCATCACATGTTCAATGGTATGAACACGGGCATCTCCGGATCCCAGGGTGGTTCCCCG
>LGGY01000100.1 GCA_001509335.1 Fidelibacterota bacterium 46_43 | reverse complement strand
CCTTCAATTCAACTGTCCGGTTTTTAAACTGGATATGACCGATTTCCACCCGTAAAGGCAATGTGTCGGTTTTAACCATAAAATATCCGTCCGGATCACTGACGGTGCCCTGGCTACTCCCCGAAATGGAGATATTTACATAAGGGACAGGCTCACCGGTAACCGAAGAGAGAATAAGTCCCTCAAGTACATCGGCGTGAACCCTGCTACTGATTAAAAGTGTGATGGCGATGATAAGATGAGAAATTTTCATGTTTTCCTCCGCCGGTATTACCCGTTTCAGGTTCAAGGGTTTGTTCTCAGCCATCCTTTTTAGGATAGCACCCCTAACATTTCACTCTGAATATAAGGACTTTCTGACTTTAAAACAAAATTATACAGCTACAAAGAGGGTGATATGGTTTTACATACCGGTTTCATCTGCTATTTCCGTCATGGCATCGATGGCAATTTGTATAAATTCCGATTCTTCCATATTTGCGTGCATGTAGGCCTCGGCAATGAATTCCCGGTTTACGGAGGCGGCAAAGGATTTATCTTTCAATTTTTTCCGGATGGATTTGGGCTTTGTTCCTTCCAGCTTTCCGCCGGGTTTCAGCAATACATAAGCCGATATAATACCTGTGATATTTTCCGCCCCCGCAAGACAATAATCAAGAAGGGTTTCCCGTTTGGAACGCCCTGAACCCAGCCCTTCAGTGTGGGACAAAATGGCCTGGAACAGGGAAGGAATGTCATATCCTTCATCTTTCAGGATTTCCAGTGTCCTGAATCCGTGTCTGCTGTAATCTCCCTCACATTCATCCATATCCAGATCGTGTAGCAGTCCCGTTATGCCCCAGAAGTCTTCATTTTCTTGTAACACCCGGGCTAAGTGACGCATGATTACCTCTGTTTCCCGCGAATGCTTTCTTAGATAATCTGTCTTCAGGTATGTGTCAAATAGCTTTCGGGCTTCCTTATAGGTGATGCTTTCTTTCATGGGGCAGATTCCTCTTCGTTGGGTATGGATTTTTTCGAAATCATACGGGGATGATATCCATACTCGGCAATACATTGCATTATCACGTCGGAATGGGTTTTATACCGGTCATATTTCAGGGTGATGTGTGTAGTATCGGGACTCAGGGCCACATAGTTGATTCCCTGAAGTCCGGTTAACGCATATTTTAATGAATCGATCGCTGCGGATTGTGCGTTTGATACAATCTCCACTTCAATTCGATTGATGCTGGATTGACAGGCAACAGTGAATAAAATGGGAAAAAAGAAAATCAGAGATCGCTTAACAATCATTGTGCCGATCCAAAAAGCGTCAATTTTCCCGATTCGTCCACCTGGATAACGACAGGTTTGTGGGTTTTCACAGGCAATATTTGCTGATTTATCATAATCCGGCATTTATCAGGCTGGAAAATTTTCAGTTTGAAAGGGGAATTCAGTGTAATACTGTGGTTGATATTTTTCTGAATGAGATTCTCCCTGGACCGTTCGTTGTTTACCTGTAACAGATAGATCAGATTTTCTTCAGGGAGTATTTCAATCGTATATGGCTGTGTGAGAATCGTTTCATCATCCGGATCCAGGTTTTCCATATCATTGGATACCTGGATCACCTCTGCATCATCCCGGAGGGTTGTTTGTACCAATGTATCGGTTAAAGCGGTACTTACGAGATTATTTGAGGTATTGTGATAGTATTCAAAGACAATCACAGCTGCAGCAATGATAACCACACCGGATAAAAGTAACAGGGGGTTGCGTTTGCGACGACTCCTGATCCGAAAAGGTTTTGTATTTTCATGCGCTTGTATTGTGGCCACCGGGACTTTTGGTTTTTTTTGGATGGATTCCGGTGTATGGGACAGAATTTCCTCAAAATCCAATCCCAGTTCACGTGCATAGGTTTTTAAAAATAAACGGATGTATGTTTCGGGAAGTGCAGAAAAATCTCCCCGTTCAATGGCTTCAAAATAACGGACATTGATTTTTGTTCTCAGGCTCAGATCTTCAAGGGTGATTTTTTTCTGGATTCTCTTTTTTTTCAGGGATTCCCAGTAGGTGTTTTCCTTTTCCACGGATGTTGTTTGCGGCTGATTACTTTGATTGTCTGTTGGTTCTGTATGTTCGGATGAATTTTTCATTATGGATATCCTGTTTTTGGAAATATAATAAAAAAGCAGGAGCTTTTAAATCATCCATTTCAAATCCCGGGCCATTTTTGGGATTCTTCTGTATATTAGGGAAAGAATCGGAGTAACGATGAAAGAATCAAAAGGATTGGTCCTGGTGTATACTGGAAACGGAAAGGGAAAAACCACGGCTGCCATGGGAACGGCGCTCCGATGCCTGGGCTATGGTTGCAAGGTGTGTATGGTCCAATTTATCAAGGGAGATTGGCACTATGGTGAGTTGGATGCCGTCAAACGACTGGCACCAGATTTTGAAATTCATCGGATGGGCAAAGGATTTTACCACATCATGGATGATAAAATTCCGGAGAAAGAACACCGGGAAGCAGCTGAACGTGCCCTGGCTTTTGCCCGTGAAAAAATGCTTTCAGGGGCATATCGTCTGATCATCCTGGATGAAATATTGGTTTCGATCCGGGTGAACCTGATTCCGGAAAAACAACTTCTGGATTTCATTCAGGACAAACCGGAAGCTATTGATTTGATTCTTACAGGCCGGGGAGCAGGAGAAGCCGTGATTCAGGTTGCGGATCTGGTGACGGAAATGAAAGAGATTAAACACCCCTATCAAAAGGGGATTCCCGGAAAAAGGGGAATAGATTTTTAAAAAACAAAAGGATGTGCATGGAAACCTTTGAAAAAGGAGTGGAA
>LGGY01000245.1 GCA_001509335.1 Fidelibacterota bacterium 46_43 | reverse complement strand
GCGGTATGGGATAATTCCACGGCGCCGGTCAGGCGATACCCGGGAGAATCCCACACATCATACGCCATGCCCAACCGGAGTGAGGTAGGCATTTTGAACGAATCCCTGATAAATTTTCCATCCACACCAAAATGATTAATGTAGCCGGCAATGCGCAGGGATTGAAAGCCTGTCAGGTAATAAACACCCATATCCACCAGAACATTTTGGGATGTATAGGTGTGAATTTCCTCCCGGATACCATTCAGGCGGATTCCCCAGGAGAATTTATCCGTCAGGCGGCGTGAATACGTGATTCCAAGGGCAAGAGACTGGGCAGTATAGGTGCCCAGAACATATCCTTCTGTGCCCGTATGGGTCATCTCGCCGAAATCCACCATATTGACACTGATTCCGAAATTCCCCATGAGTCCGGCCGGAATCACCAGACCTGCCGTATTGTGTTGAATGTCCGCCAGCCATGGAGAATATTCCGCTCCGAAATGCCAGCCGTTTTGTAAACCCAACACGCCAGGATTGGCAAAGAGGGATAACAGGGCTCCGCCGTCCACAACAGCTCCCACAGCATCTCCCAGGGACGCTTGCCGGGCCATAGCCGGAAGTTCCAGAAAGGTGTAGCCCACCGTGCCCGTTTTACGAAAAGAGCCTCCCTGAAGGAGGGCTGCCATGAGCAGGATCAGAAAAACGCTTTTTTGTACAAGATATTTCATCGGATAATACTGAATTTTCCTATAGTAATTTTTCCACGACTATCGGGTGCATGGGATGTGATATGATAAATAAACACACCGCTTTCCACAAACTGTCCGTATTCACTTACCTGATCCCAGACAGCAGATCCAATGGATTCGGTATGTTCGATGGTTTTTACCAGGTCCCCCCTCACGGTATAAATCCGGATTGTGCAGGGACTGGGGATATTCCGGAACTGGATATTATCGGAATCGGCGGTTTGAGTCAGCCCGGAGCTCAAAATGAAAGGATTGGGAACCACAAGGACATTCTCCAGATCTTCACTGGCACCATATCCCGCCCGGAAGGGAGTCACGGTCCGGTTGATATATTTGGAAGTTTCCAGGGGTGGGACACCGTTGGGATACAGGGCCGGATTCGGAGGCCAGACGGCATGCCCCGTATCATAAGCCGTGACGGCGTAATAATAGGCTTCCCCGTTTACCACAGAGGTATCGATAAATGAGTATTTTTGTTCAAAAGAATTAAAAGTCTCCGGATCACCTTTGGGAATATCGGCGATCAGGGTCCATGGACCGATGGGCAGGTAGTTGGAACGGTACACTCTGTAGCCGGCAAGGTCATAGGCTTCATCGCCGGTATAATCGGCATCGGGTATTGCCTCTCCGGCATTATTCCAGCTTAACACCGCTCCGATCGCATCCTCTCCCAGATAATCCAGTTCAAATGCATCAGGAGCTGCCGGAGGCATGGGGATATTCAAACCTGCATCAAAATTGGCCTGGGCTGCATCGGCATTATCCAGGAGGATTTGTCTCCCCCGGGCGATATCGCTGGTCGTAGCATTGGGATCCACAGCCTCTTCATAGGGTACCGAGCCGATCACTTCCGCGATGGTAAAACGGATGGAATCTCCCGGTGCAATATCCCAGGGACCCAGGGAAACCATGGTCCAGATTTTGGCATTTCCCCATCGCTCATCTCCCAGGCTGGTGATGGCATCGGTGGCATTGGCCGGATTTTTCAGGACGGCATAGTCTTCTTCCACCGTGCCCTTATTGGTAAAGGGATGGCTGGATTGGGTTGGATGGGAGGATGCCCAGGCATAATTGTGAATGCGATTGGCCTCTCCCGATGAATCGGGGGACACATAAAGAAACTGAATACCGGCATAGGCCGGAGCCAGATATTCACCCTGTCGGTTGGGACCGCCGTCTGCCCAGAAGTCGTAGCTGTCATTCCCCTCAACCGCCTTGAAATCCGTGGCATACCCATACATCAGGCGCCGGTTCCGGTCCCACAACATCCGCGTATTCCGTGATCCGGCATTGTAATTGGGGAAGAGGATGGACCATCCCCGGGCATTGATGGAAAACCCATAGAGGAACATGACATGGGTTTTAAACATAGAGGAATCACCTACGTTGGTTACCGTATAGTCAAAAATAATATAATCCTGATCCCTTTCATGAGTCGGCCATTGATGCACTTTCCGGTTGACTTTAATCGGGAGATAGCTTTTCCGTTCATAAGGAAACAGATAGTCCGGATTCCATGCATATTCTGTTTCGATGGCAATTTCACCCATGCCATCCCACCGTTGATTGTAAAAATTTTCCCTTCCATCGGTGATAAAACCATGTTTTGTGGCAATATATTTCGATGTGGTTTCAAATCCCACAGAACCGGCATACAAGGCATAATCCTCCCGTCCCATCACATTGCCGCTGCTGTCCAGGGCCCCAATCCAGAATCCACCGCCCACATGGTGTGAAGGTCCCTCACCTACATGGCCGGCAATCCATTCCGTATCAAAGCCGGGATAATCCATTCCATACCCGGAACGGGTCCAATTGGCAAACATAGGGCCGGTTTTGGCCAGATTGACCGTTTCCCACAGGCGGCCTTCCTTCAGGAAAAGGATTTTTTCCTGGGCGTTGAGGTTGAGGTTGAGATTGAGGTTGAGGTTGAGGTTGAGAAATAGTAAAAGGTTATAAAGGAAGAAAAGAGTATAAATCCCTTTGAGAAAGTGTTTGATTCTGTTTTTATGTTGATGTGTTTTCATCATTTGTTCAATCATATTTTAGAAGTTAGAAGTTAGAAGTTGGAAGTTGGCGTCGCTTTGCTCCTGTGTTTCAATCCAATCAATC
>LGGY01000150.1 GCA_001509335.1 Fidelibacterota bacterium 46_43 | reverse complement strand
TGATTTTTGCATACGCCTTGAGGGAAGTTTTCATCAAAGGCCTTTCAGGACTCTATCCAGACGGCGGATCATTTCCTCATTTCCCAGATAATAGGCAATGACGCCCAGTTCGGGGCCGTGGAGTTCGCCTGTTAGGGCAATACGGACCGGCATCCAAAGGTTTTTGCCTTTAATACCCGTCTCTTTCTGTATCCCTTTCATAAGGGGAAAAAATCCAACCGGATCATCCAGGGATTGGGTCATGAGTTTTTCTTTTAAGGTCTGAAGAACCGTACGGGTGGACTCGGCAGCTATCAGTTCGGCTGCTTCTCCTTCCCCGGGAAGGGAGACACCGGATACAAAGGGAGCCAGTTTTTTCGGAATCTCATTAAAACGTGTGAGCCCGGATTTGACAGCCAGGAGGGCGGCATCACCCCGGTCGTTCAGCACAATGCCGGACAGCCACTTACGGGCTTCTTTCAGATAAGCGGTATCTTCCATGGCCTGAATATATTGCTGGTTCATCCAGTCCAGTTTTTCTACGTTAAACACCGCCCCTGCCTTGTTCACCCGGTCCAGGGAGAACAGCTCAATCAGCTCATCCATGGAGAATATTTCCCGGTCGTCGCCGGGATTCCAGCCCAGGAGAGCCAGAAAATTATTCAAGGCCTGAGGCAAATAACCTTTAGCCAGGTAGTCTTCCACCGCCACATCGCCCTGGCGTTTGGAAAGCTTGGATTTGTCCGGATTCAGCAGAAGTGGCAAGTGGGCAAAGACCGGAGCTTCCCAGCCCAGGTCATCATATAAAAGCAGATGTTTGGGAAGAGAAGGCAACCACTCTTCTCCGCGGATCACATGGGTCACCCCCATGTAATGATCATCCACCACATTGGCTAAGTGATAGGTGGGAAAACCATCCGATTTCATCAGCACCTGATCGTCCACACGGCTGAATTCTACTGTTACTTCCCCGCGAATTTCATCGTGAAAGGTCATGGCGCCTTCATGGGGAACCCGCATCCGGATGACATGGGATTCTTTTTGAGCCTGTTTTTCCGCCTCATGAGGATCCAGATGCCGGCAGTAACCGTCATATCCCGGCGCTTCTCCGGCAGCAAGCTGCCTTTCCCGGAGTTTTGCAAGGCGTTCAGGTGAACAGAAACAGCGGTATGCCTTACCGGAAGACAGAAGGCGGAGAATTTCTTTATTGTAAATTTCCAGACGCCGGCTTTGATAATAGGGACCTTTTTCATCCTCTTTATCCGGACCTGCATCCCAATTCAGTCCCATGGCCCGGAGGCTTTTGACCAGATTCTCTACAGCCCCTTCCATATAACGGGACTGGTCTGTATCTTCAATTCGGAGGATAAATCGCCCCCCGTGCTTCCGGGCAAACAGATAATTATATAAAGCGGTTCTGTGTCCTCCCACATGCAAATACCCTGTGGGACTGGGCGCAAAACGAACAATTACAGTCATTGGAATTCCTTTTACGTTTAAAGGTTTAGTTTAGACGTTGAGCACTTAACTTCGTTCGTTGTTTGTGGGTTCATGGGATTCAGGCACTGCTTTCCGCTGTTCAAACGCTGCTTTGCAACATTTTTCAGAAGTTAGAAGCTGGAAGTTGGAAGTTGGCGTCGCTTCGCTCCTGATATGTTCATCGATTCAATCATCCAATCAAATCCATCTTTCCCCAATCGACTGCCCGCTACCGACTGTCAACTGTTTCGCCCCTCATCACTTATCAAACAAACTGCCATTGCCGTAATCCCCTCTTCCCGGCCGGTGAATCCCAATCCTTCTTCGGTAGTGGCTTTTACGGAAACAGCTTCGAGGGGAATGTGCATCACCCGGGAAAGGTTTTTGCGGATTTTGGAAATGAAGGGGGCAATTTTCGGTTTTTGAAGGATCAGGGTCGCATCCACATTTACGATGGCATATCCGTGTTGTTCCAGCAGAGAAACCACCTTTTCCAAAAGTTTCAGGCTGTCCGCATTGTAATATACCGGATCTGTATCGGGAAAATGGGTCCCGATATCCCCCAGGGCGGCTGCACCCAGAAGGGCATCCATCACGGCATGGGTCAATACATCGGCATCGCTGTGCCCGACAAGACCTTTTGGATGTGGGATGGTCACACCGCCAAGAATCAGGGGGCGTCCTTCTGCCAGGCGATGGACATCATGTCCCTGGCCAATACGAGAATTCATATTTTTTTACCAGTATTTCCGCCATTTGCAGATCAAAGGGCGTGGTTATTTTAATATTTTCAGGTGTATCCGGAATCACAGCCAGCTTATAGCCATACCGTTCTGCCAGCATACATTCATCGGTGCCATAATAATTATCGGAGAAAGCTTTTTCATAGACTGTTTTCAGGATAGAGGCATGAAAAAGTTGCGGAGTATGGATCTGCACCAGAGAATCCCGTGGTACCGTTTCTGTGATTTTCTGTCCTTCCGTTTTTTTTATCGTATGAACCACCGGCACCCCGGCAGCAGCACCGTGGAACGTTTTTAGCAATTGCATGCCGTCATGCAGCACAGAAGGGGCAAAAAAGGGGCGTACGGCATCATGGACTGCCAACACGCTGTTTCCCCGGGTAGCAGCCTGAATACCCTGCCAAACCGAATCCTGCCGTTCCTTCCCCCCTTCCCGGATTTTTACAGGAATGGCAGATTTCAGGGAAGCAGCAAGGGTTTCGGCATCCTCCCACATGGCAGGAGTTACCACCAGAATAATTTCAGACACGAGGGGATTGGTCAGAAAACGGGTAAGGGTATACCAGAGGATGGGTTTTTCTTTGATGGGAAGAAAGGGTTTGGGGGTTGAAGTGCCCATCCGTGTCCCCTGACCGGCGGCGGGAATAATAACGGAGACACTTTCACGTGCTAAGGTTTGCATAAATCTCAGAGAATCAACATGGCATCGCCATAGGATAGAAAACGGTACTTTTCATCCAGGGCATGCTTGTAGGCCTTCAACAGAAAATTTCGGTCCACAAAAGAGGCGGCCAGAATCAACAAGGTGGATTTGGGCTGATGTAAATTGGTCAATAAGACATCCACCACCTTGATTTCCTGGGGCGGAAAGATGAATTTATCGGTCCAGGCCTTTTTGGGATTCACATCCGTGCCTGTAATCATAGAGGATTCCAGGGCCCTTACCACCGAGGCACCCATGGCTATAATCCGCTTTCCCTTCTCTTTTACATCATTGATGGCTTTTGCCGACGATTCAGAAATTTCAAAGTATTCCGAATCCATGTGATGGCGGTGCAGATCTTCCACCATAACCTGCCGAAATGTTCCCAGGCCGATATGGAGGGTAATGGGAACCATCTTCACGCCCTTTTTTTCGATTTTCTTAACCAGTTCCTCATTGAAATGGAGTCCGGCTGTCGGTGCAGCCACAGCACCGGGTTTTTTCGCAAAAATAGTCTGATACCGTTCCCGGTCCATGGGTTCACTATCCCGGGTGATATAGGGCGGAAGGGGTGAGTGCCCTTCTTTCAGGACAAACTCCATAAACTCCTCATTAGAGCAATTATGCCGGATCACCCGCCCGCCGGAGACGGTATTGTCAATCACATCGCTATAAATATATTCACTAAAGCGGAGTTTATTCCCAATGCGGACTTTCCGGGCCGGTTTGACCAGGATTTCCCAGATCTGGTTTTCCAGTTCCCGCAAAAGAAAGACCTCAACAGTGGCATCGGTTTTGTCCTTTTTGGCAATCAGCTTAGCCGGGAAAACCCGGGTATCATTATAAACCAGACAATCCCCCGGCTCGAGATAATCCACAAAATCCTGAATATGTTTATCTTCCAATTTCTCTGTTTCAGAGTGGACGACCAGCATCCGGGAATCGCCCCGTTTTTCTGTTGGATACTGGGCGATGAGTTCCTCCGGTAACTCATAATCAAAATCCGACAGCCGGTATGTTTTTGGCTGGGTATCAAAAATTTCAAATTTTGTCATTGAAAAGTGTCTCCTGTCTCTTTGGGTTCGAAAGTTCCAGATTCAGGTGTTCATACGCCCGCAGCAGGGCAATCCGTCCCCGGGAAGTACGCTTCAGGAATCCTTCCTGAATCAGGTAGGGTTCATAGACTTCCTCGATGGTTTCCGCTTCCTCTCCGATGGCAACCGCCAGATTCTGAAGTCCTACCGGCCCCCCTTCAAAGGTTTTGACCAGGGTTTTCAAAATACGAAGATCCATCTCATCGAGCCCCAGATTGTCCACTTCCAGCATTTCAAGAGCATCCCGGGCTGTTTCCAGGGTAATTACTCCATCAGCCCTCACCTGGGCGAAATCTCTGCATCGCCGAAGCAATCTGTTGGCAATCCGGGGAGTTCCCCGGGATCGTCGGGCAATTTCGGCAGCTCCTTCCGGTGTAATATCTATATTCAATATGCCCGCAGAACGGGTAATAATGCGTGTCAAATCCTTAAAATTGTAATAATCCAGGCGCAGAACAATCCCAAAGCGGGCCCGGATGGGAGAGGTCAGAAGTCCAGCTCGGGTTGTGGCTCCCACCAGTGTAAAGCCTTCCAGATCCAACTGAATGCTCCTGGCACTGGGACCTTTATCGATCATGATGTCAATACGGAAATCCTCCATGGCGGAGTACAGGTACTCTTCCACCACCCGGTTGGTCCGATGGACCTCGTCGATGAAAAGCACATCACAAAAATTCAGATTGGTCAGCAAACCCGCCAAGTCACCTGCCCGCTCCAGCACCGGTCCGGAGGTGACCTTGATTCCGGCGTTCAACTCGTGGGCGATGATGTGAGCCAAAGTAGTTTTCCCAAGTCCGGGCGGACCGAACAGTAAAACATGATCCAGGGGTTCCCCCCGCTTTTTAGCTGCCTCAATATAGATTTTCAGCTTTTCAACCAAACGCTTTTGTCCGACAAATTCTTCCAGGACAGCAGGCCTGAGGTTAGTTTCCAGTTCTTCTTCCTGCTCCTTCCAGGCAGGATTGGTAAATTCTGTCCTCATTATATCATTTTCGTTTGAGAACTTTCCGGACAGCCTGTGCAATATCGGGAGCTCTGAGATGATAGTAATCCAGGAGTTCATCGGCTTTTCCGGACTGACCGAACTGATCTTTCATGCCCACCATTTCAATAGGTACCGGCTTATTTTGCGAACTCCACACCGACACGGCACTTCCAAGTCCACCCAGACACTGGTGCTCTTCCGCCGTTACAAAAGCACCCGTTTCCAGGGCAGCCGCCATAAGGGCTTCATGATCCAGGGGTTTAACTGTATGCATATTCAGCACACGGACGGAAATATTTTCCTCTGCCAGGGTTTGAGCCGCCATCAGGGCTTCATAGACCAGCACGCCGTTGGCGATAACCGTTACATCCTCTCCATCCTGAAGCATGAGGGATTTTCCCAACTCAAAAGGAGCTTCTTCCGATGTCACCAGTGGTGCACTTTGCCGCCCCAGGCGGATATAAAAAGGGCCTTCCATCTCTTTTACCGCTGTAAGGGCTTTGATGGCTTCCCGGGTGTCGCAGGGGACAATCACTCGCATACGGGGCAATGTCTGCATCAAGGCCACATCTTCCAGCATCTGGTGGGTGACTCCATCTTCACCGACTGTGACACCGGTATGGGTTGCCACAAGTTTGACATTGGTGTTGGAATAAGCCAGCAACACCCTCACTTGGTCATAACACCGGCCGGTAATAAACACACCGAAGGTGGAAACATAGGGCAGGAGTCCTTCCCGGGCCATCCCCGCGGCCACGGCCACCATATTCTGCTCGGAAATCCCCATATTGTAAAAGCGGTCGGGGAATTTTTCGGCAAACCAGTTTGCCCGGACCGATCCTGAGACATCAGCAGTTAACACCACGATCCGGTCATCCGTTTCACCCATAGCGGACGTGGCCAGACCGAAGGCATCCCGGGTAGGTTTCTTTTGGACCTGTGTAAAAACGTTTTTATCCAGAAAGCGTATCATGCGTTGTTTTCCCCCTGATAATAGGCTTCAATTTCCTGAAGTGCTTTTTCCGCTTCCTCGTCCCCGGGTGGGGTACCGTGCCATTTTGACACACCATCCATAAAAGAGACGGGAAAACCCAGTTTGGTTCGGAACAGAATGATCGAGGGCTTTTCCTTGTAATTTTGAGCCATATCAAACGCTTTAAAAATATCGTCGAAATCGTTGCCATTGGCTTCAATAACATGCCAGCGAAAAGCTTTCCATTTATCCGTCATCGGTTCCATAGCGAGGATATCTTCCGTATTGCCGTCAATCTGAATGAAATTCCGGTCCATAAAGACGGTCAGGTTATCCAGTTTGTGGTGGCCGGCACTCAGGGCTGCTTCCCAGATGGATCCTTCCTGGGATTCACCGTCCCCGATGGAGCAATAGATCCGGTGTGACGCCTTTTTCTGCCGGGCAGCAAGAGCCATCCCCACGGCAACACCCAGGCCGTGTCCCAGACTCCCGGTGGATATTTCAATCCCTGGTAAATTGGTCCGGCTGGGGTGTCCCTGCAGACGGCTGTTCAGTTTACGTAAAGTCATGAGTTCTTCCACAGGGAAATATCCGGTATGGGCCATGGATGCATAGAGAATGGGGGCCACATGGCCGTTGGATAAGACAAAACGGTCGCGGCCTTCCCAGTCGGGATTGGAGGGATCATGATTTAAAATTTTGAAAAAAAGGGCGGCAAAAACATCTGCCAGACCAAGAGAACCGCCGATGTGGCCTGATTTTGCCTGATGGACCATACGGACACAATCCACACGAAGTGTATGTGCTTTTTCCTTTAAAACCCTGAGGGTCCTGCTATCTGGATTGGTCATTCAAATTCTCCGGAATATGATTTTTACATTAAAACATGCATAAAATTTACAGATATTTCAAAGGATAGGCAATTCAACTCTCTTCCCTTTCACCGGTCTTCCGGATGATATGATATCCGAATTGGGTTTTCACGGGACCTATAATTCGGCCTTTACTTCCCTTTTTTACAGCATCTTCAAAAGGTTTCACCATCTGTCCTTCTGAAAACCATCCCAGATCACCCCCTTTTCCTTTGCTGGGACACGTTGAGAAATCCCGGGCAAGAGCTTCAAAAGATCCGCCTGATTTCAGCCGCTTGATAATTGCATCGGCCAGTGATTTATCCCGGACAAGAATATGACTTGCTCTCCATTCCATATAGGTTTCCTTTATGATTATCCTTCACTTTCAGTAAAAAATTGGTAAACCGCCTGAGGGGTCTTGCAGTCCAGAATTTTCCGGACGGCGTCTTCTTTGCTCATAACAGCGGCAATATGTGCCAAAATCTGGATATGGGGGACTGTCTTATGTTTGGGGGAAAGAAGAAGGACAAAGACCCGTGAAGGTTCCCCGTCGAGGGATTCAAAATTCACACCCTTTCGGTGAATCCCCACTGCCAGGGTAATAGCACCCACATTGTCTGTCCGTGCATGGGGAATGGCCAACCCGTTTTTCATACCTGTACTGAAAGACTGTTCCCGTTCCCAGACGGCCTCAAACACCCTTTTTTTATCGGTGATCTGATACTGGGAATCCAGGATATCCACCAATTCTTCAATGATTTCTTTCTTGGTGGATCCCCTCAGGTTGAGCCGGATACAGCCCGGATCCAAGACCCGCCTGAGATCCACGCGCTTGTCATCTTTCCCTTCCATAAAATCGTTCTTCAGAGATTCGGGTTTAGTGATATCTTTCAGATCATTGATAATTTCATTCAGTTCCACAAAGGATTCATACATAAGGGTTTTTACGTATTGGGTGTCATCCGGGGAACTTTCAAAATTGATGCCATTGGGTTTGCAGATCATGGTTATAAAAATGTCATTCTTCCGGATATGATAGTATTTGTGCGCCATTTCCATCTGATTGATAAAAAATCCCTCATCCCGGAAGAGCTGAAGACTCTTGGCAGAGACAAACTCCACCGTTTCAAGTGTCGGGAGAGGAAACTCGGTCACGACATTTTCCGCAGGAAGTAATTCTTCCGTCGTCCCATTTTTTTCTTTTTTAAAAAGGGAATCCAGAATAGGCGGGGTAGACACGGTGGTGAGCATACTCATAAAAATCACCATCCCGAAGACATCCCGGCTCAGGAGCCCGGCACTGAGACCGATTCCTGCAATAATGAGAGCCACTTCAGCCCGTGGAGCCATGCCAAATCCCACCCGGAGGGCACCTAAAAGATTGAATTTCCTAAAAAGCAGGGGAATGCCGCATCCCAAGACTTTGGCCAGAATCGCGCCCAGGGTATATATGAGCCCTAAAAAGATGATAGTCCGTGAGCTGAAGACACTCAGATCCACCATCATGCCGGAGACGACAAAAAAGACAGGGACGGCAAAGAGGTAAAGGCTTTTCAGGGATTCCTGGATGACATAGTTCAAATCGGTTTTGGACAGGCTGAGACCCATCACATAAGCTCCGATAATCATAGCCAGCCCGGCTTTTTCAAAAATTCCTGCCAAAAGCAGGGCCAAGCCGAAAGCCATAACGGCGGGAACATTGATTCCTTTGAAGACCTTCAGAAACTTGCTGATTCGCCTGGACAGAACCAGTCCGAGGATAGTAAACAGAAGCCACACACCAATTGCTTTGGCACCCAGGCGGAGTACATATCCCCAGTTCACAGACTGTCCGGAATCATTCAGAACTGGAATCATGCCCAGAATCACGGCCAGTAATACAATTCCCAGAACATCATCAATCACGGCAGCTGCCAGAATGGTGACCCCTTCCGGTGTATCCATTTTCCGCCGTTCTGTTAGAATCCGGCCGGTAATGCCCACAGAAGTGGCCGTACTGATGACCCCCAAAAAGAGTGTTTCAGGATGGAGAAAAGGCAAATCCAGCAGCAGCATACCGGTCCATACTCCCACAAGAAAGGATACAATCACACCGGCAATCCCAACAATTACTCCCGTGGCCGACAGACGGAGAAAAAGAGAAAAATTGGTTTCCAATCCCACCATGAAAAGGAGCAAAACCGAGGCGATGGTGGCAATGCCGTAGAGTTCAGGAGATACAGGCAGAGTTGCCCCGGGATTCAAAGCAAGATAAGTCCCGAAAAAACCATGTTCAAAACCGGGGAGGGGAATACCACCCAGGAGGTAGGGACCGATGATAATGCCGGCTGTCAGCTCGCCCACCACACCGGGAATTTTTATTTTCTCAAAGAGGATGGACATTCCTTTTGCAACGAAAATAATCACTCCCAATTGCAGGACCAACAGTTCCATTTTTTGCATCATGGAATGGGAAGGTCCGCTGACTTCTGCAAAAAGAATGATGGGGATAAGAAGAAAGCAAAAGGTTCTGCTGATTATTTTCCACGTGGATTCAGGCATGATCTTCTCCTTTTCCTTTAGGATACAGAGTACTGTGAGTCCGACGGATTTCCCGTTTCAGCCACAGAATCAGGGATACCTGATGAAGAAGGAAAAAAAGAATAAATGAAAGCATAAGTGGTATCGGCTCAAGACCGGCTTTAACAATTAGCAGAAGTAGAATCACTACCAGGGCGACAAGTCGAAAGACAATGCTGCCCATCAGTCGTTTGAATGTCCCCTCTTTTCCACTGACGGCAAACCAGGCTGCCGAGCTTGTATTCAGAAAACTCAATAAAGCCGGCCAGATCCAGGATGCCGGAAGGCTATGGGCAGAGAAAAAACGGAAACCTGCAAGGAGAATTACCGTCATGATAAGAAGTACGAATGAAAAAATCCAGAATGATCGGGTTGTCATTGTGTGGGACATAGTGTAAAATTTAATGAATTTCCTATAATTCTATTAGGGAAAACTCCTGTTTCATGGGATGAAAATCAATAAATTCCCTATCGGAAAGGATGATACATGATAATACAGGTTTTGGCCAGCGGCAGTAAGGGAAATGTGACGTATATTGAAAATGAAGGACAGTCCATCCTTATTGATGCAGGATTATCCTGCCGTGAGACGGTCCGCAGGATGCGTGCTGCCGGACGGGAACCGGAAAAACTAAGTGGTATTTTCATCACCCATGATCACCGGGATCATATTGCCGGAGCCCGTGTTTTAAGCCGGACTTTCGGGATTCCCGTGATCCTGAGTGAAACGCTGTATGCTGCTGCAGGATACCCATGGTTGAAAGATGTACATCAAATCTCACTTTATACCCTGGGAAACGACATCCATCTGGAATCCATGTTCATCCGACCTATCCCCGTGAGTCATGATGCAACGGAAACCGTAAATGTGATTGTCTCCAACGGGCAATATGCTGCAGGTATTTTTACTGATTTGGGGACTGTCTCTTTGCCGGTGAGCACGTATGCCGCCGATGTAGATTTGCTGATGGTGGAAGCCAATCACGATCTGGAGATGCTACAAAACGGCCGATATCCTTTATGGCTTCAACAGCGAATCCGTTCCAATCACGGCCATTTGTCCAACGACCAGTGCGGAAATCTCTTAGTGGAATCCTGCCGGAAAGGACGGGTAAAAAAGATGATTCTGGCCCACATCAGCGAAGAAAACAACCGTTATGACCTGGCATATACATCTGTCACCCGATATTTGAAAAAAGAAATGATTGATCTGCCACTGTATATTGCAAAGCAGAAAGACAGTTTGGAGGAATTATACCTTGACACGACCTCCTGAGGGAGGTCTACCCGGTAAACGTGCCTCGTCGAAACGACTGCTTCGTAGTTTACTTGATGACCGGTATGAATGGAAGGAAAGATTGAATGGTTGACCCCTTAAATTCAATACATCATTCATCATTATAAAAAAGGAGGACTCCATGAAAATAAAACACACAACCTTGATTTTTTTAGTTCTGATGACAGCATTCTCCTGTGGCCAGAAAGGAGGGATTCTTGAAATTCAGGCGGACCGGGAATCCGCGGATATTTACCTGGATGATACGCTGGTTGGGCAGACACCTTTATTGCTTGAAAAAGTGGAGCCGGGGAAGCATATCCTGAAGATCCAGAAAAAAGAGGATGGACACATTTACGAATATCAGGAGGTTTTTACCATGCCGGAGAAAGAAAATAAACGCATTGATGCCAGTTTAACCCGTTTATTGACGGAAGAAGAAATTGACGATATTTTGATAGAAATCGCCCAAACCCACCCCCAGCCGGTGAAAGAAGATGAGCGGGCCGTGATTGAAACACCCTACGGCCGCATTGTGATTCAGTTTTTCCCCGAAGAGGCACCTGTCCATTGTGCCAATTTCAAGCGGCTGACCAATGCCGGTTTTTATAACGGAACCACTTTCCACCGTGTGATACCGGGTTTTATGATACAGGGAGGGGACATACTTTCCCGGGATGACAACCGGTACAATGACGGGACAGGCGGACCGGGATACACCATTCCTGCTGAATTCAATGACATTCATCACGGTCCGGGCATTGTCTCCATGGCAAGGGCTCAGGATCCCAACAGCGCCGGATCCCAATTTTTCATCTGTCATAAAGACGCCGGATTTCTGGATAAAAAATATACCGTTTTCGGAAAAGTCACAGAAGGCATGGATGTGGTGGATAGAATCGCAAACGCTGAACGGGACAAGCGGGATAATCCTTTGGTTCCCATCCGGATGAAGGTTACAATGACGACTGTCGATGCCATGTAAAAAGAGAATAGACAGGAAATAAATTCTAAGATCCCCGTTGATGAGCGGGGATTTTTTTATTCCATCGTCGGAACAGCCCCGGTTCTGCCTTCCAGATAGTAGTCCGGAAAACGTCCCCGGCGCCAGATTCTGCCGCTTCCCCGGAAATCACAGAGGGAATACATCTGGAATGTTCCTTCACGGTTTGAATGGATCAGCCACACCTGATCCCGACGGGATACATCATGGGATATGCTATAGGGACTGAGGGTGGTTACAATCAGCTGGCTGCCCAGGGGATTGGTACGGGGATTGTTGAAACGGGTCAGTATGGCTTTCCGGATGAGGGGATGAAACAAATCCCAGTAGCCATGAAGGATAATCACAGAGTGGAAACGCAGGGCGTAAAAGAGTTCTGCCAGGATAAGTGTCTCTTCTCTGAACTGAAGAGGCAGGGATCCGAAAGGAATTTCCGGCTGGTGTTTCCACCGGAAGGTGAGATTATCCACATGACCTGAATCTCCGATAATCTGTTCAAACGAAGGGTCTGCCTGCTGTAGAAAAGTGTTCAGATCCGCCAGGACATCCTCAGGAATTTTCCGGATAATAAATTCATGATACCGGCTCCTGTCCAGACAACGCATGAAAGCATGGGGCAGGATATCCCGCATCCC
>LGGY01000010.1 GCA_001509335.1 Fidelibacterota bacterium 46_43 | reverse complement strand
GGCCCGGTAGGCATAAGTGGAGGCGGGATATAAGCGGATCAGGGTCTGAAAATCATCGAGTGCCCCGGTATAGTTCTTTTCCCACACGGCGCTCATGGCAAATTCCCACAGGGCTTTGGCCTCCCCGTCTGCCGGTTTTTCTTCAGGATGAGACGCCATGACAGGTTCAGGACTGCTTTTACTCAGGGTGCTGCCGGTTCCCGGATCCGATGACAGGGGATCATAGGTCGTCACATCACCATAGCACAGAGGGGCAGGCGTCTGACCCCACCAGCACCAGTCCGCAAATATACAGGATGTGGCATCCATCGCCGCAGCCGGATAGAGGCCGCCCCCCAAAATGGCATTGCCGCCATATCCATAATAACCCGCGCCATAGCCCCCGTATCCAAGCCATGGTACAGATCCGTTGGAGGCACAGATGACACCATCTGATTGAAATCCCGTAGACAGGGCGTTATATCCGTAATTTGTCCCGTTGCCTGTATAAGGTCCCCCGAACACAGGATCGCTGCCATTGGTGGCATGAAGTGCCCAAAAGGCATTCTCGGTGCTTATCGTGTTGTAATACAGTTCCGGCGATGAAGCATAAAAATAAACCGCTTCATTCCCATACGCTCCGGTGATCAAATTATTCTCCAGGGAAGCATCGCTGTTGTTCAGATACACCTTGGAACCGCTGATCCGGTTCGATTCCAGCTCCGCGCTGCTGTTATACAGATATACGCCGTATGAGGAACAATTACTGACGGCATTATCCCGGATCTCCGGGGAGGAAGACGAGCAATAGATTCCGTATGAACAGCCGCTGATTGTATTGTGTGTAAAGTGAAGGGATGTGGATGTGGATGTGGAACGGATGCCGTATGTTGCATGGTTCATCGTACAGTGATCCAGGGTTCCACTGCCCGCGCTCCGGTAGCGGATACCGCCCCATGTGCCTGAGGTGCTTGTAAAATCTGCCTGATTACCATGAAGGGTCCCATAGACATTCAGGTATTTCCCCGGTGGGAACCTCAGTTCCGATCCGCTTTCCGCTCTCAGTATACGGCCGCTGCTTACCGTATAATAATCCGTAAATGTATGTGTTCCCCGGATCTCCACATCCGATCCGTCTCCATAGGCCGCATCTAGACTCGTATACAACCCCAGAACCGTTGAACCGGACATAAGCCGGATATCCGGGGTAAAATTTACATTCGACTCAACAAAAAGGGACCCGGATCCTTTTTGAATGGTATGGCTGTCTAACGTAATATCCGACCCGTTTTTGAATGTCAGTGTCACACCCGAGGGAACGGTGAGATTCGCAGCAAGCGTGTGAGAACCATAGACTTCGATACTCTGACCACTGGTGGCGGCTGACATGGCTGATGAAATTGTTGAATATATCCCTTTAATGGCACTTCCCGTTATAAGCCGGGTATGAGAATTGGAGGGGTTGATGGTCGCGCCGGATTCGACGGTGATCGTTCCGTCGGTGGTGGTGATGGCATAGGAATTGAGATTAACAGTGGCGTCAGATAAGATGGTGAGGGTAATGCTAGAGGGAATGGTTACGTCTCCGATTAGGGAGTGTTGTTCATACCATAGCTCATTATGAGCAAGCGATCCGGAATTTGTCATTAGTAGTAAACCATTAACTTTTGTGTAAACCCTTTTTTGATCGTATCCTCCGATCTGCACATGCGATTTTTTAACATCAGCTTTTGTATGATCGTATAACTCTGTCATAGATATATGGGTATCACTATTGTCATCTGCATCTAAATACTCAGTACCACCCACCTTTGGGGCTTCACCATATAAGTAACCGGTAATCCACCAGTTATACTCTGCATGTACAACGTCTTTATCTATCGCGCCAGAACCCTCGTCCCACTTACAACTTGTTATTACAAGACTTTTATTGTTATCTAATCTTTCAGTTCCATCTTTTATGCAACCTGCATGGCATGTCATCCAAAATATAAGTCTTCTTTTATAATTAGTAATATTATTTACATAATTAATTAAATCAGATTCGGGAATCCAGTAACCGCGATTTTCTATATATGCAGCATATCCATCAGCTGAAGGGCTACCGTTGTAACTATCTGTACCGTGTCCAACAACCCAGCGTATTACAATATGATCATTATCTGTGCTTACATTGCCGATAGTTTGGAAAACAGATTCAATAGTTGATTTTTTATTATCATAATCAACAATGTTAGGCCAGCCATGAAGACTTAATTTGTACCTATTTAGACCTGATGAATAACTTTGTCCATCTCCATAACAAACATATATGTCGTCATGGGAAAAGCCTTCTTTTAAAACCAAGTCTTCGTAGGCTAAAAAAAGATCACACCAATATTCAGAATTGCTGAACTCATTGTCTTTTGTGGCTTTACCGGCAGAAATTAGGATAGCATATTTTTCAGCCATAACGTTTTCTACACAAACAATTAATATGAAAATAAACCCAAAAATTAATGCCTTTTTCATCTTAGTCACCCTCCTTTATTCTAAATTGAATAAGTGAATTAGATTGATTCTCATAAGAGATAAAATTGCCTTCATCATCGATTGACAAGCCCTTTGCATTTAATATTGGTATATCTATTTCTAATAAAATAGTAACATTACTTTCGTCATAGCTTCTTAATATGCTTTTTGATTCAAGTTCATTACGGTTACTCAAATACCATAATTTCCCATCAATAAAAAACATACCACTCGGTATACCCTTCAAGTAACAGAAAAAATCTTCTTTACCTGTAGTCGGATCAATTTTGACGATACGACTGGAATATGACCAATCAAAGATACAACCATAATAAATACCATTTCCCTTCGTCAGGTATTTATAGCGATTTATATCAAAATTTTGTGGTAAGACACCTTTTATTTTGCGTTCATAAAACTCCTTCGATTGACTTTTTGGACCAATTGTTATTTGCCTGTCTGTTATCTCTAATATGTTTCCCTCTTTAGTTAAAAGAAATTGTTGATTTTTTTCAATTAACAAATCCACAATATCTTTTTCAGTAGGTATGTTGTTTCTTGAAATAACAACAGCTTCTTGTGCAAAAAGCACAGTTGCAAAACACAGCACGAACCCTATTATAATGTTTTTAAACATTTCTTGTACCTCCCTTATTTTTACCATATTAAGAACACTAAGTTAAGATTTAAATAAAAGCCACTCATATTTTGATTGTCTGCTCTATCATATTTCTCTCCCCAGTTTTTTAATTTAATAAATGTATAGTTTCCACTAAAATCAAGCATTGCTTTTTCCGATAGGGGTACTGTAAAACCTAACGGTAGCAAAAATCCAATAATATTTTTACAGCCGAGATATTCATAATTATTCTCGGGAGAAATATATAAAATTTCGCCAGTATCTGGATGAATATGACCGGCACGGTTATATGCTTTGATTTTATAATAGTCGATCCCAAGACCAGCATAAGGTTTAATAAAAAGGACCTTTTTGAAATGAAAACGACAGGTAGCAATCCATGAGGATGCTTCAGTTTTGGTCCAGTATGTATTTACACCATATACAAAAGGTGTCCATGTCGCTGGATAATGGTATGAACTCTTTCTTGGTGCACGATATTGAGCCAATATACTAAGATAATTATTAAAGAAATATACTATGCCTAATTGATAAGAATAACCATCATTATCGAAAACGAATTTACCTTCCGTATTTTGATTGTTTTTATAAATCTTATATCCAATTCTTTCTGCTTTTCGAAAATAATTTGCACCTAATTGAATACCAAAATGTTTATTTACGGCAGAAATTTTCTCCAATGGAGCTTTCACCATTTGGCCATACAAAGCAATAGCGTTCAATGAACATACCAAGCCCATGAAGAAAAAAATCTTCATGAACTTGCAAGTCGAAAATTTGCAATTTGTTCTCATGTTGTTTCCTCCTTTAAGAAAAAATTTGTATAGAGAAAAAAGAATAGCCTTTCGACTACAATCGAAAAAGGTGACGAGCCCTGGAGGGCTATCCATTACAGCGATGGTACTCGTAAAACTATCACTTCTGTTATTTATTGTTAAAATTTTGATACGTTTTAACTCCTACAAATTTGTTATTGTTGAATTGCACGAAAAATCGGATCTGCTCTATTTACTTCTTTGTGCCAGTAAAAATGTTAATGGAAAAAACAGGAAGATGAAGGATAAGTAAATGAAATACATTCGGTAGTGGTTCATATAACCTCCAAATAATTTGGTTTTAGATTTATTTTAATAGCAGGCGTTACCACCATACTACTACACCTCGTGCTCTTAATGCAGGTATATATTCATTAATAGATATTTCATTCAAAGGGTTACCAAATAAACCTACCTCATCTCTTTCACCTAATCCTTTGTTGTTCTCTAAAGGAAGAATATCGGTAATTTGATTATTCCATAAACGTAAAGCCGTTAAATTTTCAAGAGATTCTAAAGGGGTAATATCAGTAACCTGATTTTGGTCTAAATAGAGCCATTCAAGCTGTTTTAAGTTGCTTAAGGGCGATAAGTCTGTTATATCATTTCCATCAAAATTAATTTTGTGAAGATTTGCTAGGCTCTTCAAGTATTGAATATCTGTAACATTGCATGAAGTCATCCAGAGGAGATACAAATTTTTCAACTCAGTTAGAAATAATAACTCCCCATCCTGTGTATAACTCAACCATAATTCTTCTAGTTTTGTTAAATTTTTAAGATAGGATAGGTCCTGAATTGGGTTTTCCAACATATTAAGATATGTTAATTTGATTAGATTCTGTAAAGCCGATATGTCTTCTATTAAATTTCTATCCAATTTTAATTTTTCTAAGCTTACCAAATTTCTTAAAGGTGTTATATCTTTTATTTTTCGATTTTGAGTTAAATTTAACTCTCTAAGCTTAGTGAGTGCTGATAATGGTGTTATATTAGAAATATTTTGATGACCAAATTGTAAATAGACTATATTTTCGCAGTTTTCAAGACCATTTAAAGAGTATATATCTACACCTGTAATTATTTTACGACTCAAAGAATCTACTTTTAATAAATCTTCGCCGATCAATTCATCAGTAGGCATTTTTAAGGCATATCGTACTTGGATTTCTAACGAAGGATCTTCAAATATTATATTAGTTCTAGGTTCTACTTTTATTTCTACTTGCTCGGTATTACTGTTTTGCGTGCCATCACTTACTGTTAATCTAAAAATATATGTTCCTTCCTTAATAAATCCAAGATTTTGTGTCTTTTCACCATACAGTGGTACTTCAACAGGATTACTCTCATCTGCCTCCCAGTTGTATATTAAAGTATCACCTCCTCCAGTGCTGCTTTGGGAACCGTCAAGAATTATGTAATTACCTACTTTAACTACACTCGCTGTGCTAGTTAAAACCGCAGTGGGTTTTTTCGAGTTATTGGGGCCAACACTTGTTGTGCATGTTTCTATAGAAAGACTCAGTATTATTATGATAATTAATATCATTATATACTTCACTCTAAATTCTACTTTTAATTCACTATTAAAAGTCAAGTCCTAAATTTCCTGTAAAATTGGTTCAGGCAGTAGTCCGGTAAAAGTCGAAAAGGGCCCGCTTTCTGCTGAACGTCTTTGTTCTTTTTCATCATATCCTTCAAAGACTTCATGTTTTCACATGCTTTGTGACATAATATATACGATGGGGGGGTCAAGAGTTTTTCTAAAATATTTTTGGGTTTCACGTGAATTTTTCGAATTGCACCTTTATGGTGAAAAGGCTGGAGTATTTTCATTCTCTTGGTTAAAAGATTGAGATCAGGTAATAAATTTTTACTTTTTCTGTAATTGTTAAATATATTGTTACATTGGCACAAATAATTACACATTAAAATAACTATTTTTGATTTTTGGCTCATATTATTAACGCTCGTTATAAACTTACTGCATATTATAAAAAAAAAAAACGAATGTCAAGATTATTCAGGTTGAGACTCGCTGTTCGCAGTCGGCAGTGGCGCAGGGACCCACTCGTTACGCGTCACGCGTCACATATTCAGTCGGTAGTCGATTGATTCGATTGAATAGATTGATTTGATTGAAACACCAGGAGCGAAGCGACGCCAACTTCCAAATTCCAGCTTCTAACTTCTTGAAGATGATTGCCTGCCCCGTGAAATGAGCGCAGCGTATTTCACAGGGGATTGAATAGATTGATTAGATTGGAGAATTGACCTGGTTGAAACACCAGGAGCAGCGATGCTAACTTCAGACAGGCCGCAGCCTGTCCCTACATTTCCAGCTTCAAACTTCTAATAAATGATTGTAGATTTTTTTGTTGATCTGATGATGAGATTATTAGAGAAATGGGATATATGATTTCGATTAGGTAGCGCCCCCCACCCCGGGGGTAAAATACACCGAAATGCGACACAATGCAAGATAATATTGTTATTCGTATATATGTATTATCGAATAAAACAACAGATTGAGGCCTTATTTCAATCATCCCGGTCGTTGAGTAGGCCGCCGACTGGCCGGCATATCGAGGTGCCAATATTCCGGGCGGACACAGGTCTGCACCATCTCCCCATCGTGCCCTTGTATCCTCATACCTTCCGTGCTCCCAAATTTCCTCTGCGATATATAAAAAATAATCTCCGCGTCTCCGCGCCCTCCGCAATATAAAAACACTCTCCGCGTCTCTGCGCCCTCAGCGGGAGGCATCACCCAAAATCCCTCCGCGTCTCTGCGCCCTCAGCGGGAGGATAAAACCTCCCCTCCATCAATAACCAAAAGGGCGAACCACCCGGTCCAATAATCCGTGGACCTTGGAAATAATCACTCCATAATTGGTGATGGGAATATTTTGCCGGTGGGCGGTCAATAAGCGCCGTTTGAATTCCATGCCGGTAATCATACAACTGCCACAATGAATGATTAAGGCGTATTCTTCCAGTTTTTCAGGGAAATCATGTCCTGTGTAGACATCAAAATGGAGATCTTTTCCGGTGTACTGTTTCAGCCAGCGGGGGATTTTAACACGGCCAATATCATCGGACTGCACATGATGCGAACAGGCTTCGGCAATAAGGATTTTATCCCCGTCTTTCAGCCTGTCCGCTGTATTGGCTCCTTCCACCAGCATGGCAAGATCCCCTTTATACCGGGCAAAAGCGGTGGAAAAGGTGGTAAAAGGGACTTCTTCCGGTACACTCCCTGCCACTTTCAATACAACCTGGGAATCGGTGATAACCAGTGCCGGTGGCCGGGATAGTTTTTCCAGGGCTTCATCCAGCTCCCGATCCTTCACGGTAATCGCAATGGCATCATTATCCAGCACTTCCCGGATGACCTGCACCTGAGGCAAAATCAGACGACCTTTTGGTGCCGCCAGATCGATGGGTACCACTAACACCACCAAATCCCCGCCCTGAATAATATCTCCGATAATCACCGGTTCACTTCTGAAATAGTCCGGGACAGAAGCAATGATCTTTTCCTTCAGGTCATGGACACCCAGAAATGTTTTTGTCGAGACCCTCATGGTACGGTCCACTTCTTCCACGGGTATTTCAGGCGAAGCCAGGTCTGATTTATTGAATGCAATCACATAGGGGATGTCCATTTTTTTCAAATCATGAATAATTTTTCTGTCTTCGTTGGTAATCCCCTTTTCATCCGTTACCAAAACAGCCATATCGGTCCGCAACAGAACCTTCCGGGTGGCTTTCACCCGCATTTCTCCCAAATCACCGGTATCATCCAGTCCGGCTGTATCATAAAAGGTTACCGGTCCGACAGGTATGAGTTCATACGCTTTCGCCACAGGATCGGTGGTTGTACCGGGCTCTTTCGATACAATCGCAATATCCTGTTCGGCAATGGCATTGATCAGGGAGGATTTTCCCGTATTCCGCCTGCCTAAAAAAGTGATAATCAGTCGTTCACCACGGGGGGCTTTTGCCATCACGTTCTCCTTATTCGATATCTCCGGGGATAAATCCCGGTTTCAACATATTCTGAGGTGATAAAAGGGTATCCAGTTGATCTTGTGTCAGATATTTCTTTTCCAGCACCAGATTTTTGAATGATTTCTTTTCAGCCAGTGCTTCTTTCACCCAGGTCTGGACGGTTTCGTACCCAAAATACGGCACCAGTGCCGTGGGATACACATCATTGGTGGACTGATGGCGGTTTACATCGTGCAGGGGGTGGATCTGATCATAGGATCCCGGTGCAAAGCCCAGTTTCTTTAATGCCAGATTGGCAAGGACCTCATTAAAATTCATATTGGTGGATTTGCCGGCCCCTCCATGCCAGGGATTGACCACAATCCATGCGTGGTGCTTTCCCCCGGCTATTTCCGAACAGGATTCAGCCAAAACCAGGGCTTTATCTGAATCCAGAAAACCTGTCTCCTCATTCGCCAGGACGCACGCTTTTTTAACAAGGGCAAACGCTTTGATAAAAACCGGGTCCAACCGTTCTTCACTGTAAGCAAAATGATTGACAGACCGCTGTGTATGAATGCCATACAGACAGTCATCCGGTAATTCAAGGGTTCCTAAGGCATCTTTTTCAATTCGGGACATGGGGAAACCCCCTGTTTTTACTGAAATTTACACAAAGCAGGTGGATTCCGCACGAAGAGAATCCCCATGGATAAATCCCATCCCATGGAGGTAACACTTCTTTTTGCACATAACTCTTTTTAAATTCAAAAGGAACAAAAGGAGATACATGGCAGAAACACGACGGGAAATACTGATGCGGGGATTTGATCCCCTGGCCCTTCTGGGGGTGAATGATGAAAATTTAAAAGTCCTTGAGGATCACTTTAATGCCGAAATCATGGCCCGGGGACAGAGTATAAAAATTGTGGGGGATCCCATCGAGGTGGAACGGATTCACCATATCCTCAATCAGTTAATCCAGCTTATTCCCAAGAAAGAATATATCAAACCATCGGATGTAAAAACCGTGATCAATATTGAAGCAGATGACTCAGACTCCATTTACTCTGTTCCGGAGGAATCGATCATACTTTTCACTCCGAACGGACTTATCCGTCCCCGAACTGCAGGCCAGGCGGAATATTACCGGACCGCTTCAGAAAATGATATCACATTTGCCATCGGTCCGGCAGGGACCGGCAAGACCTATCAGGCAGTGGCCATGGCCGTAGCCGCATTGAAAAACCGGGAAATCCGGAAAATCATCCTCACCCGACCCGCCGTGGAAGCCGGGGAAAACCTGGGATTTCTTCCGGGGGATATGAAAGAAAAAATCGACCCCTACCTGGCGCCCCTCTACGATGCCCTGAAAACCATGATCAGTCCGGAAAAACTGAAAGTCTTTTTCGAACAGAAAATTATCGAAATCGTTCCCCTGGCCTACATGCGGGGACGGACCCTGGACAGTGCCTTTCTCATCCTGGATGAAGCCCAGAACACCACGCCGCTGCAGATGAAGATGTTTCTGACCCGTATCGGTGTGAATTCCAAGGCCATAATTACGGGGGATATTACCCAGATCGACCTGCCCTCCAAGCAACGATCCGGACTCATGGATGCCGTAAGTATTCTCAAGGATATCGACGGGATCGGGTTTACCTATCTGACGGAAGTGGATGTGGTCCGCCATCATCTGGTAAAACGGATCATTAAAGCCTATTCGGACTCGGGGGATGACCTTGAGTGATTTTTCTTCTCAGCTGGAAAAAGCGGCTCGTTTAATCCTCCACGCAACACACACGACAGCATTCACCGGTGCAGGCATTTCCGTGGAAAGCGGCATTCCCCCCTTCCGTGGCAGGGAAGGTTTATGGTCCCTCTATGATCCGGGATGCCTGGATCTGGATGCATTCTACCGGGATCCAGCACAGACCTGGGAACTCATCAAAGAAATCTTTTACGACTTTTTCGGCCGGGCAAAGCCCAATCCGGGACACATAAGCCTGGCGGAGATGGAAAAAGCCGGAAAATTGCAGGCCGTAATCACACAAAACATCGATAGTCTGCACCACAAGGCAGGGAGCCGGAATATCATTGAATTTCATGGAACATCAGGTCGTCTGAAATGTACCCGGTGCGGTAAAGTTATCCCTTTCGAACCGTCTTATCTCAAACAACTTCCACCTGTATGTAGATCTTGTGGCGGAATTTTGAAACCGGATTTTATCTTCTTTGGTGAAGCAATTCCCTATAAGGCCTATAATACTTCAATGAAGGAAGCCCGGATTTCTGACGTTTTTCTGGTCATCGGTACCACCGGTGAGGTTGTCCCGGCATCCACCATCCCCTGGCAGGCCAAAACCCACGGGGCAGCCATCATTGAGATCAATCCCGAACCGTCGGCGTATACCCATGCCATCACCGATATTTATCTTCAGGGCAAGGCGGGGGAAATCCTGCCGGATCTGGTACAAAGCATGGAAGTCATAACCTGAAACGGGGATTTTCTGAAACCTTTCCCCTCTCCAGGACACATACAAAAGCACAAGCACTCCTTACATTGGAGCCTGAAATATTGTAAATTTGCCCGTTCATTATAACAAAGGAGGCAGTATGAAAGAGCAGGAAAATCAAAACAATGCATTAAAAGACGAACTTCTGCATACGCGAAAAAATGTGTGGGACCGGCAGAAAGACCGGGAAGCAGTCTTAGCTTTCAACACCGATTATGTATCCTTTCTGGATTCATCCAAAACCGAGCGGGAAGCCGTGAGAAATGTAATTCAACTGGCTGAATCCAAAGGATTTGAAAATATCCTGACATCCCCAAAAAACACGGATAAGCTTTATTACCCCCTTCACGGAAAATCTATTGCCCTTTACCGGAAAGGTGAAAAACCACTGACAGAAGGCGTTCATATTCTCGTTGCCCATGTGGATTCACCGCGGCTGGATCTGAAGCAGTATCCGGTGTATGAAGATCAGGATCTGGCCATGTTTAAAACCCATTATTACGGCGGCATCCGGAAATATCAATGGGTGTCTATTCCGCTGGCATTGCACGGGACCTTTGTCATGAAAGACGGGAGCATCAAAAACATTGTGATCGGTGAAAAGGACAGCGATCCTGTATTTACCATTGCCGATCTTCTCCCCCACCTGGCGGCAAATGCCCAGAATACGAAGAAAGCCACCGAATTCATCCCCGGTGAAAAATTGAATATTCTTGCCGGAAGTCTGCCTGTCAATGATGATGAAAAGCAGGATCAACGGTTTAAACTGAACATCCTGAAATTGTTTAAAGACACTTACTGCATTGCTGAAGAAGATTTTTTAAGTGCCGATGTAGAACTGGTACCGGCTGGTAAATCCCGGGATGTGGGACTGGACCGGTCTCTTTTGGGCGGATATGGACACGATGACAGGGTGTGTGTTTATACGGCGCTTCGTGCCATCCTGGATGTGGAAAAGGTCAAAAAACCGGTTCTTGTTTTTCTCATGGACAAAGAAGAGATCGGCAGTGAAGGGGCCAGTGGTTCCAATACCTGGTTTCCCGAAATGGTGGTAGGTGAAATCTTGGCCCTTGAAGGCAAGGACAGCTACACCGCAATCCGGCGGACCCTGTCCAATGCACGATGTTTGTCCGCCGACGTAAATGCAGCGGTTCATCCGGACTGGAAAGATGTGCACGATTTGAGAAACGCCGCGTATATAAATGGTGGTATTGTATTGACAAAATTCACCGGTGTCCGCGGCAAAGCAGGAAGCAGTGAGGCCAACGCAGAATTTGTGGCAGCCCTCCGGAAAATTTTTGATGAAAATGACATCACCTGGCACATGGCCGAGCTGGGAAAAGTGGATGAAGGCGGCGGCGGAACAATCGCCAAATTCATGGCCTATTACGGCATGCAGGTCATCGATGCCGGTGTACCGGTCCTGGGTATGCACTCACCCTTTGAGGTCGTGAGTAAAGGGGATGTGTATGAGACATACAGGGCCTTTCTGGCAATGATGAATGATGAATGATGAATGATGAATGATGAATTGAATGAAGAATGATGAATGATTGCTCCCGCAGAGGGCGCAGAGGGAATGAGGGCACGAGGCAGACAGGATACGAGGATGAGACGGGGAGATAGAAAGATAGGAAGAGGGTTAGGAACATTCGTTGATCCACCCAAACCCTAATTCATCCCGTGAAATATCCCAATAAATTGGGTCCCATTTCACAGGGCAGGCAATCATCTTCAAGAAGTTAGAAGCTGGAAGCTAGAAGCTGGAAGCTGGAAGTTGGCGTCGCTGCGCTCCTGGCGAAGCAATCCAATCAATCTATTCAATCGTATCAATCCCCCGTAAAATATCCCGGTAAACCGGGTCCCTTTTCAAAGGGCAGGCAATCAAATCAATCGAATCAATCAAATCAATCGATATTTGACTGCCGACTGTCCACTGCCAACCGCCCACGTTACGATTTTGTAT
>LGGY01000099.1 GCA_001509335.1 Fidelibacterota bacterium 46_43 | reverse complement strand
TTTGAAAAAGTGAACCGACAAATATGTCCTTTGAACGAACAATCAGGCCGAGCGTGTCATTGTCGTTCGGTTTTTTTTTGAAGGAGACCCTAAATTATGCTGCGACGATTCATATTACTTCTCATGATTATTTTCATTGCATCTTCCGGGACCTTGATGGCCCAGGGGGATGCCGGGGCAATTTTCCTGCTGATTGCTCCCGGAGCACGGGCCGAAGCCATGGGTGAAGCCCAGGTGGCTGACGCCAGTGATGCTTATTCCTCTTACTGGAATCCGGCTGGATTGGCCTATATGGATAAAAACGAAGTGGGACTCATGTATCTCAAATGGCTCCCGAATCTGGTTGATGATATGTATTACAACTTCCTCACCACCGGATACCGGATTCCCGGCTTTGGTACCGTGGGGGGGCATATCATTTACCTCAATCTGGGTGAACAACAACGCCGGGATGAAAACAACAATGATCTGGGTACTTTTGTTTCCTATATGGCTGCCGTGACCACCTCTTTCGGGACTAAAATTTCTGAAAACCAAGCCTTCGGTGTCAATGCAAAAATCGTATACCAAATGCTGAGTCCCTATGGGACCATTCAGGAAAAAGGAAAAGGGTCGTCCACAAGTTTCGCCTTTGATTTTGGGTATTTGTACAAAGGCCTTCTTTGGAACAAGCTTGATTTTGGCATGAATCTCTCAAACCTGGGACCGAAAGTTGCGTTTATTGATGTAGCCCAGGCTGATCCAATGCCCACAAATATGAAATTGGGTATCAATCTGAAAGTCCTTGAAAAAGAACATAACAAATTCTCAATTGTTTTTGATGTAAACAAGCTTCTGGTTGCCAGCTATCAACCTATGGACCGGAACGGTAATTTAATCATCGACAAAGACACCAAGGAAGAAGCATACGCCGATCCCTGGTATAAAGCCGTCTTTACATCCTGGATCAACGACTGGAAGTATAAAGGCGATATTGATTACTCAGGAGACGGCATAATCGGCGGATACGATGCCGAAGGCAAGCCACAGGGCGGATATGATGAAAACGGTAATGAAATGGTTGGCGGCGACTACGATGAAAATGGAAATCTGGCTGTCAGCTATCATCCCAATACCGGTGAAGAAATGGTGGGCTGGGGTATTTATGGGGGACATCCTACCAACAAGGTGATGAATAAAGTGGAAGTGGGATCCATCAATGACGGTACTTTCCAAAATGAAATTGATCAGATGATTTTTAATATCGGCGCCGAATATGTCTATAACGGCCTGATTGCTCTGAGAGCAGGATATATTTACGACAAAGCAGGAAAAATCAGCAATCCAACCCTGGGGTTCGGACTCATGTACCATAATCTGGGATTTGATTTTGGATATACAGCCGGTTCTGAAAACCATCCTCTGACCAATACGATGCGTATCAGCCTCAGGTACCAATTCGGAAAAGATTGATCACATGATGAACAGGCTGCGAGTATCAACGATTGTGGCGGCCATCCTTGTCGCCACTTTTTATACAACAATTCATGCCCTTCCCCTTCAAACTCCTTCAAAATTTAACCAGTCTATACTGGGTCCACAGCGCTGGAATGTGATTCTGGTGGAATTTGAGGAAGATAATACACCGGTCACAACCGGAAACGGATCTTTTCTTCAAACCTGGGAAGACAGCGATTATGAATACATTTTGGATCCTCCACCACATAACAAACCCTATTTTCAATCCCATCTGAAAGCCATCAGCAATTACTGGCGTCATGCAACCTGCCAGGTATTGCAGATTGATACAAGTGCATCCGTAATTCTGCCCGCTGGTGCTGAATCCATACGCCTTCCCCAAAATATTCGTTATTATCATCCCGCCGATAAACCGGACAGCGTGGATTACCGCTTGGCAGAACTTGTGTATGAAACATTCAGAATCCTCAAAGAGGATCACGGGGAAAATTCCCTCTCGGAAACCGTCATTTTTTTCCATGCAGGTGTGGGTCAGGACTTTGACTTTTCAGATATGTATGACCCCACACCCTTTGATATCCCTTCTTTCTATTTTGATGAAACATTCCTATCCGAATACCTCAGTCCAGAAGCCGTTTCCCTGATACAATCGCTGGGAGTCAAACGGGGCATCGTTCTGCCGGAAATGCAGAATCAATTGGAACTCAACGTGGCCCTGAACGGAACAGCTCTCCTGATGTCTGGTTTTCTTCTTGGCCTACCGCCCCTTTACAATACAGAGACGGGCAGATCAGGAACGGGCATTTTTGGATTTATGGATCAGGGATCCAATAACGCTAACGGACTTTTACCCATAGGTCTTTCTGCTTTTGAACGGGTCATCATGGGAATCCAATCCCCTCAAACGGCAGACCATGCAGACCGCTACTCCCTGCTTCCGGGAGATATCCTGAAAATTCCTGTCAGCAGCAGGGAATATTTTTTGGTGGAATATCGAAAAAATGCCGGCATTCGCCTGGATTCTCTTTATCAAAACCACCTGTCAGACACACTTCCCGATGATGAACGCTATGAAACCTATCTGGATGCCCTGGAAAAAGTCCGGGAGATGGGTCTGGCAGACTACTCCCTCAATCCATCCACCGGCGTTCTTGAATCGGTGGATAACTACGATATCACCCTCCCTACATCCGGCCTGCTTATCTGGCATGTCTACGATCCCCACAAAACCCTTTTTGAGTATCCGGAAAATCCAAATGGTCAAACCATTCCTATGGTTCGGCTTGAAGAAGCAGACGGAGGATATGATATCGGTAAAAATTACGGCCCTCTGAGCGGCTCAGTGAACCAGGGGTGGAAATGGGATATGTGGTTTCCGAAAAATATGGGCTTCTTGGATAACAATTCCCATATTTACAACATTAAAGATATTGAATTTTCCGACAGGACCCATCC
>LGGY01000098.1 GCA_001509335.1 Fidelibacterota bacterium 46_43 | reverse complement strand
TTATTTCACGGGGCAGGCAATCAAATCAATCTGCTGTCGACTGTCCACTGTCGACTGTCAATCTGTCATTCACGTAACAAGTGGTGCAATCATCCAATCAAATCAATCTATTCAATCGAATCAATCTGCTGTTGACTGTCCACTGCCGACTGTCGACTAACGACTGCCGACTGTCCTACATTCCTTGCATAAAATACTAACAACCGCAAAATATTCCTTGCATAAAATGTGATAATATACGTATTATTCCTTGACAAAAATCATGAGGTGTGGGATGCTTCGAAGTCGTTTATCGGATCTTATTCAATGGAAAAATAAAACAGACAGAAAACCTCTCGTCCTACGGGGGGCGCGACAGGTGGGAAAAACATATCTCCTGAAAGAATTTGGTCAAAAAGAGTTTCCAGATGTTCATATCCTGAATTTTGAAGAATATCCTACGGCAACGAAAATATTTGATAAAAACCTGAATCCTGCCAGAATCCTGAATGAAATTCAACTCTTTTTGGATGAACTCATTCATCCTGAAACAGATTTACTCATTTTTGACGAGATTCAACACGCTCCCAATGCCCTTACAAGTCTGAAGTATTTTTATGAAAAAATGCCCCAAATGGCTGTCTGTGCCGCCGGTTCCCTGTTGGGGGTGGGACTGAGTGGAGAGTCTTTCCCCGTTGGAAAAGTCACCTTTTTGGACCTCTGTCCAATGAACTTTGATGAGTTTCTCCTGGGGAGTGGAAATGAACCACTTCTGAATTACTTAAAAAATCATTCACGGACAGAACCCCTGCCTGAATGGCTCCACAACAGGGTATGGGAACTGTGGAAACACTATCTGATTACAGGCGGACTCCCGGAAGTTGTGGATACATACAGACAATTTCAGGATAATTTGTACCTTGCTTTTCAAAAGGTGCGGGACGTTCAACATGACCTGCTGGATACCTATATGGCAGATATCGCCAAACACAGCGGTGAAATCAATGCCATGCATATTGAAAGATTGTGGCGGAATGTCCCCGCTCAACTTGCAAGAACACAGGACGGATCTGCACCAAAATTTAAATTTAAAGATGCCATACCCGGATTCAGAGGGTATGAACAACTGTCCGCTCCCATGAACTGGCTTGAAAAAGCGGGACTGATTCTGAAGACATCTATTATTCATACCGCGGAAAGACCTCTGTCTGGACAAATGGCGGAAAACCGGTTCAAACTGTATCTGTTCGACGTGGGACTCCTGGGTGCCATGAACCGTCTGTCTCCGGCAGTCCTTTATAATATGGAATTCGGACGGTATAAAGGTTATATCGCCGAAAATTTTGTCGCACAGGAACTTGTTTCTATGGGAATAAAAGAACTTTTCTGCTGGGAAGGAAGAACCTCCGAAATTGAGTTTCTTCTCGATACCTTACAGGGAATTATCCCTGTTGAAGTGAAATCAGGAATCAATACAAAAGCAAAAAGTCTGAAAGTTTTTGAAGAACGCTATCACCCGGGAAAAAGTATTATCCTGAGCAGTCGAAATGTACACATTGCCGGAAAAAGATATTATTTGCCTGTTTATTTGACGATGGGGATTGATAAATGAATGATGAATGAAGAATGATGAATGATAAATTAAATTGCTGAATTATGAATTTGGTTGAGTGTGTTAATTAACGTACAAAACCAAGCCTAGTCCCCAGTTACTAATCCCCAGTCCCCAATAGACGCCCCTCTTGTTACGCGTCACGCGTCACGCGTCACTTTCTCGCTACTGACTTTCGACTGTCCACTGCCGACTGTCGACTGCCGACTTTCGACTGTCAACTGTCAACTGTTAACTAAATTCCCTGAAAATGCTTGTATTTTTAGAAACCATTAATTACCATTAGCGTTAGTAACGCAGGACGTTAATATGATTGTATCCTTCGCTTCAAAAGAGACTGAAAAAATTTGGAGAGGAGAACGTGTAAAAAAAATACCTGATGAGATACAACACATCGGCAGACGAAAACTGAGGATGCTGAACAACTCTCATTCTTTGAATGATATAAGAATTCCCCCTTCGAACAGACTTGAAAAACTGAAAGGGAATCGGGAAAATGCTTACAGTATCAGAATAAATGATCAATGGAGAATTGTGTTCAGATGGATTGATCATCAGGTATGTGATGTGGAGATTATAGACTATCATACATGAGGGAGGTCAGGACGATGGAAAAACTTTCAAATATTCACCCCGGAGAAATTCTAAAGGAGGAGTTTTTAAAACCCCTGAATATCTCTGCGTATCGCTGCGCAAAAGAGACAAAAATTCCCCAGACCCGGATTTCACAAATATTAAAAGGGTTCCGCAGTATAACCGCCGATACAGCCCTACGCTTCAGTGCATATTTCGGAAACTCTGCTAAATTCTGGCTTGGCTTACAAGCCGATTATGACCTTGAAGAAGCCAAAAAGAAAAAACATGAAATCTTCAGGCAAATTAAATCAATTGGATGATGGATGAAGAATGATGAATGGAAGTTGGAAGCTGGAAGTTGGAAGTTGGCGTCGCTTCGCTCCTGACGTATGAATCAAATCAATCTATTCAATCCCCCGTGAAATATCCCGGCAAACCGGGTCCCTTTTCATGGGGCTCGTCCCTGGCCCCTCGTCCCTCGATACTCTCTTACACACCCCTATATCCCCTCTCAAGAGGGGACTTTTTCGGCCTCACCGCCAATCAACGCCCCCAACCAATCTCGTCACGCGTTACACTTAACAAGTGGTGCAATCATCCAATCAAATCAATCTGCTGTTGACTGTCCACTGTCGACTGTTGACTGCCGACTGCCTTGTCACCCGTCACGCGTCACTGACTTTCGACTGTCCACTGCCGACTGCCGACTGTCGACCCTGTGAAATACACTGTGCTCATTTCACAGGGCAGACTG
>LGGY01000009.1 GCA_001509335.1 Fidelibacterota bacterium 46_43 | reverse complement strand
AATCTGGAAAAAGCAGCAGAAATTACCGAAACTTTGTACCGGATGAATCCAGGGAACATCAACTATCTTGCCGAATGGGGTGTTCTTTTAATGGCAAACAACCGGCGAGAAGAAGCCTTCCACGTATGGGAGCCTTACCTTCGCCCCAGAGGCCGACAAGACAGATTACCCAGATTGGCGATGATGTATCTGACAGCTTATAATAACGGCAGCGGACTTCCGGAAATGATGGACTTTTTCAGGGAAAAGACCGGTGAAGCACTCCTGCAATCCCAAACCTATTTTTCCCATTTGATCGACAGACAGATGTGGCAGCCCGCCCTGAAGGAATTTCTATTGCATCGGGAGCTGTCTCCGTCAACTCTTCCTCCTATCATCGAGGAACTCAAAACATTAGCCCCTGAAGCCCCTTTGTACGGCATGATATTAGATACCCTACAAAATCTTGCTGAAGCAGTAGATGATTACCGGCTTATCACCGATATGGCGATGGCTTCAGAAAGATACGACACAGCGGTCCGGGTTTTTCTGAATCACAGGTCGCTCTTTGGTACAGACGAACTTTTGCAGGCTTCCCGGCATTTATCCAACGTATCACAACATCAATTAAGCCTGACTTTGTTGCGGCATCTGGATAATATGATTGATGACAAGCCAAAGAGGGAAAACTGGCTTTTTCTAAGGGCACTTAACTATGACGCCCTTTCGGACAAACCTGCTCAGTTTGGTCCGGAAATTATACCCCCTTTCCACACAGTATTTCTTGCCCTTCCGGTCCGTCCGACATATACAATCCATAAAGCTTACATTGATAGCGCTTACAGACTGTATGAAAAATTATCTGACTCCCGGAACCCAGAAATACGCTACGAAAGCCGGCTCAGACTCGCTCATATTCATCTTGTTGTTACTGGTGATTTGGATAAAGCGGCAGACCTGCTGGAAGAGATTCCGGCAGACCTTCCTGTTTACATCCGGAACAGAATGATTACGGAATATATCACCTGCAAAATTTTGCAAAAGGATGAAGAGAGTGCCCGACGAAAAATATGGGAAGCCCCGGCATACTATCGCATGGATGCTACAGAGGAAGACCACCTCAGGTTGAATCTTCTTTTTGTGGATTTGGCATTTAACCGGCAGGATTCTCTGGAAAAGCATGTAAACGAATCCCTTGCCCTTATCAACAGCCGTGATGAATACAGCAATGACATCCTGGCGTTGGCATCCTACCTGCAAATCGGAGCTGAAGAGCCGGGAATGATTGAGCTCGAATCCCATATCCGGAAAAGGGAATGGATCCGGGCCATGGAAAAAGCCAGAGCATTGATGGGGCAAAAACCACCGGTCCGGAACCTGGCTGCGTTTCGCCTTGAACAGATTCTTTTTCAGACAGGCCGGATGGATGAACTGAAACATTTCTGGGAATTGAATGGAGATATATTAAAAAAAGATCCTGTAATGGGCGATTATTTTACACTCCGTCAGGCTGCTTACTTTAATTTCATAAAAAAACAGGATGTTGAAAAAACCTTGCTGCTGCAATTTTTAAGTAACTGGCCTGAAAGTCCTTATACGAAAAGCGTTCGGACCTATCTCCGCCGTTAATTACAATTTACAAGTTGCCTGATGACTCAGCGGTTTACCTTCCGACATTTAAAGTAGTCCGGGCAATACTATCCAAAGCTTCACGAGGGGGAAAAAACTGATGGGATGTGATGGCCACTTTGTTGAATGTCAGCGCCGGGCAAGGATATCATCTGTCAGAATCATAGAATCATATCCGATTGATCCTCAAAAAAAGAAATCCCGTTCTTCCTCATAAACATACAATCCAGCATAACCTACCTTCCCCCTTTTTCAATCCTTTGATCAGTGCCCGGGTATCCACAAGTTTACCCCGGCCGGTATTAATGATCATCACTCCATCCTGCATAAGGGCCGGGGATTTTTCATTGATCAGTTATTCTGTTTCTTTTGCTAACGGGCAATGGAGGTAAATAATCTGTGATTTCCTGCAGAGAGTTTTCAGGTCGGTATATTCAAAACCATATTCTTTAGCAGCCTGGGGGTCCGGATAAGGGTCGTAGGCCAGGGCCCGCATTCCAAGGCCATTCAGTATTCCGCCTGTCAATATCCCGATTTTGTCCGTCTCGATAATACCGGCGGTTTTCCCGTACATATCAAAACCCATCAGGCCATAAGAGAGTAATTATTCTCACGGGTCCACTGGTAAGCCCGGTAAATCTTCCGGTTAAGCGCCAGAATCAACGCGACGATATATTCGGCTATGGCTGAGGTGAGTAGGCAGGTACCCGGACCACAGGAATTTTACATTGGATGGCTTCGATATCAACATTGTTGAAACCGGCACAGTGACGGTCAAACATAGGGTTTTGCAACAAAAAAGACCATTTTCATGGATTCCCTCCTCTGGTGTAATCAACATAAACCAAAAGGATACATCCTTCCTGTCTTAAAGTATTCTGCTTCCTGTGGTTTATCAGGTATCTAATCTGAAATTTCGCGGATAAGTCCTTCGGTTTCAAAAGAAAAATTTTATTAAGGGTGAAATAAGTGTTTCTGATAAGAGTGACAAACTTTCCCTTTTCCTCATTAACAGATATTTGTAGGTTTTAAGCTAAGAAATAGGGCCATAATATGCTGAAACAAAAGAAAAAACATATTGATCTGACAACTGATTTTCTCACCATCCCCGAGCGCTATGAAAGTCCGTTGGATCTGAAAAAAACCCAGGAAGCCATAGATATTATCAGGGAGGCATTCCGGCAGTCCCTGGCAGAAGCCTTGAATCTCAGCAGGGTTTCTGCTCCCATCATGGTCTATGCCAATTCGGGGATCAATGATGACCTGAATGGCATTGAGCGTCCGGTTTCCTTTCCCCTGGGCGCCACGGGAGAGACAGGTGAAATTGTCCAATCCCTGGCAAAATGGAAGCGAATGGCTCTGGCCGATTATGATTTCGAACCGGGGGAAGGTTTGTATACGAACATGAATGCCGTGCGTCCGGATGAGTTGCCGGATAAGTTTCATTCGCTTTACGTGGATCAATGGGACTGGGAACGCATCATGAGAGACGATGAGAGGAACTGCAAGTTTTTAGAATCGATTGTTCAGAAAATTTACGCAGTGATCAGGGATACTGAAAAGATTGTCTGTGAGCATTATCCTGAATTGCCGGAGCCGTATTTACCGGAAAAAATCCATTTCATCACGGCTGAAGCCTTGCTTCAGCGCTATCCTGACAAAGATCCAAAAGAAAGGGAAATGGCAGTAGCAAAAGAATTCGGAGCCGTCTTTATCCGGGGAATCGGTGCTCCTTTGAGTAATGGTGTGCCCCATGACGGACGAGCTGCTGATTATGACGACTGGTCTACGCCCGCTGAAGACGGTCATCCTGGATTGAACGGGGATATCATCATTTATAACCGGATTCTGGACACAGCCATGGAACTCTCATCCATGGGTATCCGGGTCAATCCTGAAGCATTGATACGCCAGTTGAAACAAAAGAAAGAAATGCACAAGACACAACTCTATTTTCATAAACGTTTATTAAACGATGAACTTCCACAAACCATAGGCGGAGGCATTGGCCAGTCCCGTCTGTGCATGTTTTTCCTCCGAAAGGTTCATATCGGTGAAGTCCATTCATCGATTTGGCCGGATGAAATCCGGAAAATCTGTAAAGACCATAACATCCATCTATTATGAGACATTATGACTAAAACAACCATGCTGCTGGCTTGTCCTGAATGCGGCGCCGAAAGTCCATACGACGTCTGGCAAAGCATCAATACAGCCGAAGATCCCCTGGCCCGTGAAGAGGTATTACAGGGAAAAATCAATATCTTTGAGTGTCCCAAATGCGGAACCCGTTCCATGATCCCCTCATCCCTTTTATATCATGATCCGGACCGACGGATTATTGCCCAGTATTATCCACCCGAAAGCATGAAGGAATCCAATTTTTTCGATCAATTCGATCCTGAAGGACGCATTACCCTACCCATTCCTGAGAAGCAGCGGGAAAATATGCCAGAATATTTGAATAATATTCATGTAACCTTCACCATGCAGGAACTGATTTTATACATTCGCTTTCGGGAAGAATTGTTTGTCAAACAGCGACAAAAACGAGTAAAAGAATCAGAGCGTTAAATATTTTCCTGCACCACATACTGCAATGAATCGGGCTATTTAATGTGATTAAGAGATTCGATATAATTATTTATTCGAATATTTTTGAGTATCTCCCCCCACCCCGGGGGGTAAAATACAGTGTTCATGAAAAAACGTCAAGCTTATATTATTATTAATGTATTGTAATGTGATTTTTTCCCACTATTGCGATAGTAACTATGCCTGGTTTTTATTCAATCGCATCTACATGAGTCATCGTTAGCTCATCATCCAATTCTTTCTTCCTAAAACTCCTGAAAAGTTTCAAAAATCCATAGCGAAAGGAACTGCTTCCATAGCCTGGTGGAGATTCCAGGGCATAATCATTCTTTGGATCGATTTCTTTCGGACTTATCCATTCCAGGGTTCTCTGAAACATATCGGTGACAGGCATCACAGCTTCAGACAGCTTTTCCTTTGCTTTCCGCCTCAGTGTTCCAAAAATTTTATCCCGGATATCTTTGGTGATGTTTTTAGCAGAATCAAAAACAAATTTCGGGTCCGGAGATAACTCTTTATCAGAGGCTATGACCGTTTTTTTGCAATAATTTTCTGTGATGTAAGAAATCCGCGTCAACATAACGGCATTAACATATCCGTCAATCAGGGAGGCGGAAATTTTATTGAATAAGGGAATTGCTTTCATTCCATCGGTGGCAAAACGGGAAAAGACTTCCTGTGTGGCATATTCTGCTGCTTCAGAACCTCCGACAGCCATAGCCAGGTATATTTTTTTCAGAATGATTAAAAGATCTTTGTTGGATACCCGGCCATTGTACAGGATAAAAATTTCCTTAATATGATTGATGGATGAGGAAAGAATCAGCAAGGCGTCCAAAAACCCGTTTTGGGCAATGGTGGTGGAATAAAAAAGTTGCGGGATATGTCTTTTGCGAAGCTGATCCACGCCTTTTTCCATTTCCCGGATCACCCGGTGATAACTCTCTTGATCATTTTTCAGGGTGGATAGATCCACACCGCTGCCTGCCAGATATTTGTTTTTACGGAAACGATCCATCCGTTTGGCAATCAGATGGGGTTCCTGACGGGGATCATATACCGGCCCATAGGCAACAGGCATACTGAGTATCCGAAAAAGGGGAATCCCTGCAAAGTAGATAAAGAATGCAGCAGCCAGGACAATAAATCCCCAGGCTGCAGCAGGATGTACGGCATCGAGCATGGTATAAAGGTGTAAAAATTCCTTAAAAATGATGTAGAGAACAAAAAGAGAGAGAAAAATCACCAGTCGTTTAATCAATTTCATGATACTCCCCATTCATGTGTAAATCCGGCACTCTTTGATAACCAATTCAGGAATCTGTACATCACAGCATTCATAGGGTGAAGTGTACATCTTTTTATGTGAAAAAATCAACTGATTCAATTCGTATTTCTCAAACTGAAGATTTCGGAGGAAATTCAATTCTCCTCGATTAATCGTTTATAAACTGTTAATTTCCGGCTGTATGACGAAAATATTGTATATCTCACCGGAAAATATCGTCGGCCTCCTCAGCACCTGGAAAAAAGCCCACGAATCAGTAGGAAACACTTGCCGTTATGTTACAATGTTTCATACGATACTTGATTTTCCGGAAGATATCTGCCTGAACCTTCCTTTGATCACCAATCAGGCCTGGTACCTGAATATCCGCAGAAAACTCCAGACCCACTGGTACCGACGGGACCCGGATGTGGAAAGACCTGGAAATCCACCTTGGTGGACTCCGGCCAATCATCTTGAAGCGTTCTATTTCAGGTTTCGGGATCGGCTATGGCAGGGACGGATAGAAAAGGCTATCCGCGATTACAGACTTGAAGATTTTGATATTTACCATTTTGAGTGGGGTTTGGATCTCTACCGGGATTGCCGCTTTGCCGAGCGTTTGAAAAAGGCCGACAAACACATTGTGACCCATTATCACGGCATCGATTTAAGGAACCGGGGAGTCCTTCCCAAAATGGATGAATTGAGTGATCTGGTTTTAACCAATGAATTGGATCTTCTTTCCCGGTATCCCCGGATGAAATATCTTTTTTTACCCTATGACACGGATCAATTTCCTGCCAAAAAACATGTGAATACACCTCTCCGGATTCTCCACATGACCATGAACCGATATTTCAAGGGAACGGAGCGCATTATCGAAGTCTGCAAACAGCTGGAAAAAGATTTCAAGGTGGAATTCATCCTCCTGGAAAGGGTCCCCCACGACCAGGCCATGGCCATAAAAGCCAGTTGTGATATCAATATAGACCAGATTTCCAATACAGGCGGATGGGGATACGGCATGAATTCCGTCGAATCGCTCAGTATGGGAATTTGCACCTGTACCAATTTGCTGCCGGAGTATGAAGCCTTTATTCCCGATCACCCTTTTGTAAATATCGACAGTGAAAACCTGTACGACCAACTGGCAGCACTGATTCGAAATCCAGAAAAAATCCAGGAAAAGGGTGCGGAGGGAAAAATCTGGGTCCGTAAAACCCACGGGGTAAACAGCGTCAGGGAACAATTGTATCAATATTACCGGGAAGCCGGTTTTATCGGGGATTCATAATGCGCATTGCTTTCAATATGGTAAGTCTGCATACCGGCGGAGGGAATAGAATCGCTAAAAATCTGCTGCTGAGCCTTGAAAACCACCCTGAACACGAGTATCTGATTATCATTCCGGTGGACAAAGGTTTTGATTATATCCTGGAAAAAAGTCGTCTTCCCTTTACTGTGATCCGGAAACCGCACCGAAAAACATCGTTCCTTAGCCGGCTCTGGTTTGACAATGTTCAGCTTCCCCGATACATCCGGACTTTCAATGCAGATGTTCTTATTAGTCTGACCAACATCAGTACTTTTTTCCCGCCGATACCACACATCCTCCTCTTTCACCATCCTCACTTTGTTTATCCTGAATCGGCTTATTACCGTATAATCGGGAAGTCGGAAAAATTTCGGAAAAATCTGGAAAAGATCTGCTTTCGGATGACCCTGAGAGGTTCAACAATCACCGTAGTTCAAACACCTGTTTCAAAAGAAAGGCTGATCAAATACTATGCACCCTATATCAAACCTGAAGCGGTTCGTGTCATTCCTCATTCAGCCATCCCCATCACACCGGAACCAGCACGATCTTTTACTTATTCCTATGATAAAAATACCTTTTACCTTTTCAGTCCAACCCGCTATTATCCACACAAAAACCTGGAATTGCTTGAAAAAATCGCACAAAAACTGATCGATATGAATATTTCAGGCATCAAATTTTTAATTACACTTGAAGCGGCGCATGATATACGCGGTGCACGTTTTTTAAAAAGAATTTCCCGACCGCCCATATCAGAATACTTTGATAATCTTGGATTTATACCGACGGAATGCCTGGAGGATATTTATCGCCACAGCCAGGCAGTTATTGTTCAGTCACTTCTGGAAAGCCAGAGTTTCTCTTATCTGGAAGCTTTGCATTTTCATAAACCTATCCTGACGACCGACATGGATTTTGCCCATGTGGTCTGCGGACCCGCAGCACAATATTTTTCTCCGGAGGATTCAGAAGCTTGGGCGGAAGGTATTGCCGAACTGAAAAAGAATCCTTTAAAACTGAAAGAGATGAAAAGGGTTTCTGCCGCCCGGGCAGAAGAATACCTGGTAACATCTGAGGAGGTTTGTCAGGCTTATCTACAACTTGCAGAAGAGGTACGACTCCTGTCAAAAAACAATTAAACATCAAACAGAAATTCCAGATTTGCCGTCGATGTATTCAAAAACCCGATAGAAATTACCATATCATTTTTCCAAAAAAATTTATTATTTAGAGGATAAAAAAAGAGGGCGATAAAATCGCCCTCTTTTTACAACTCACAACTGTATTAATACATTCCTCCGCCCATGCCGCCAGGCATCTGGGGAGGTGTATCCTCTTTATCTTCTTTCTTATCCACAACAACGGCTTCGGTAGTCAGCAGGAGTCCGGCAATGGATGCCGCATTCTGAACGGCAGTCCGTGCCACCTTTGCAGGATCCACGATACCAAATTTATACATGGAACCGTAACGTTCCTCGCGGGCATCAAATCCGTAGTCATCTTTGTGTTCGAGAACATCTTTAATCACGATAGCCGGCTCAAGTCCTGCATTTTTCACGATCTGTCGGATAGGATATTCCAGTGCACGGCGGACAATATCCACACCGACTTTTTCGTCCGGCCGTTCTGTTTTAATATCATCCAGGGCTTTGGCAGCGCGCAGCAGGGCTACCCCGCCACCGGGAACGATACCTTCTTCAGCAGCTGCACGGGTAGCATGGAGAGCATCTTCCACCAATGCTTTCTTTTCCTTCATTTCCACTTCCGTTGCCGCACCGATGTTCAGTACTGCCACACCACCGGAAAGTTTCGCCAGGCGTTCCTGGAGTTTTTCACGGTCGTAATCGGATGTGGTTTTTTCAATCTGGGTCCGGATTTCATTGATACGGGCCTGAATGTTTTCATGTTTTCCGGCACCTTCTACAATGGTTGTGTTGTCTTTATCTATGGTGATCCGTTTTGCGCTGCCAAGATATTCCAGCGTGGCGTTTTCGAGTTTATAACCCTGTTCTTCAGAAATGACGGTTCCGTTTGTCAAAACCGCAATGTCTTCCAGCATGGCTTTACGGCGATCCCCAAAACCAGGGGCTTTAACAGCAGCCACTTTCAGAGTTCCGCGAAGTTTGTTCACAACCAAAGTTGCCAGTGCTTCACCTTCCACATCTTCGGCAATGATCAGGAGTGGACGGCCGGCCTGGGATGTTTTCTCCAGAATGGGGAGAAAGTCTTTCATGGCCGAAATCTTTTTATCATGTATCAGGATGTAGGCATCTTCCAGAACTGCTTCCATACTTTCGGAATCGGTGACAAAATAGGGAGAAATATAACCCCGGTCAAACTGCATTCCTTCCACAAGGTCCACGGATGTGAGGGCACTTTTTGCTTCTTCAACGGTGATCACACCATCCGTACCCACTTTGCTCATGGCTTCGGCAATAATATCACCAATGGGTTTTTCAATAATCTCTTCCTTGTCCGCTGTTTCCTTCAGCATACGCACCCGGTTGTTGTTGGCTGAAATGGTTCCAACCTGAGCAATTTTTTCGAAGGAATCATCCACCTTCTGGCTCATTTTTTCCAGCTCTTCCACAACCTTGGCCGCTGCCAGGTCAATACCCCGTTTTAATTCCATGGGATTGGCTCCGGCTGTGACATTCTTCAAACCTTCGCTGATGATTGCCTGAGCCAGCACCGTCGCCGTCGTGGTTCCGTCACCAGCCACATCGGATGTTTTGGATGCCACTTCCTTTACCATCTGGGCGCCCATATTTTCAATGTTGTCTTCCAGCTCAATTTCCTTTGCGACGGATACGCCGTCTTTGGTGACCGTTGGCGCACCAAAACTTTTCTGAAGTACAACGTTCCGGCCTTTGGGTCCCAGCGTGACTTTTACTGCATCAGCTAAAATATCTACACCGGCTTTTAACCTTGCCCGTGCCTCAACATCGTACTCAATAATTTTTGACATCTACTCATTCCTCCTCATTTTTAATTCGTAATTTTTCTTTCCCGAATGATTAGTGCTTGACTCTTTTTTTTGTTACATTTGGTTTTGACAGACCGGTTTTCTTCTTTTTTCCCATTTTTTAGCACTCTCATCATACGAGTGCTAATTTTACGAAAATAAGCCAAAAAGTTTCAAGTTTTTTTCCTAAAAATTCCCTGAAAGAGATTAAAAATATCCGTAAATTTCTTTTTGCGCATGTTTCAGTGTCCAAATAATAATACAGAGGGGGTTATTCCCATGATCAGACAGATAAACAAGCCGGCACTTATTTATAAAGAAGAGACCATTTTATATCCGGAGCTGCTGGGACGGGTTGGAGCCGTCTCACAACGACTTGGAAAAAGGAATCCTGAAAAGGTTGTGATTTTTATGGAAAATCGTCCGGAATGGGTCTTTGCGTTTTATGCCGCCTGGATGAACGGAAGCATTGCCGTCCCTGTGGATTACCTGTCCACCTCTGATGAGGTCCGATATATCCTTGAGGATTGTGAACCGGAGATCCTTTTTTACAGCAATGAAACGCGGGATACGGTCCAAAAGGCAGTCAAAGGATTGAAAAACAGCCCGGAGCTCATCCTTGCAGACGAGATTGGGAAAGAGACAGTGACAGAAATTCAGGCATTTCCGGAACAGGAGAAAGATAAAGTGGCTATGCTGATTTATACGTCAGGCACCACGGGGTCTCCGAAAGGCGTGATGCTGACCTTTGATAATGTCCTGGCCAATATTGAAAGTGTCTCGGTAGGTGTCCCCATTTATCAAGAAGAGGAATCCATCCTTGTTCTCTTACCCCTTCACCATACCTTTCCCCTTATGGGGACTCTGATTGCCCCTCTTTATTCGGGGATGACCTGTGTTTTCAGTCCATCCTTAAACAGCGAGGATATTTTGGAAACCCTGCAACAGAACAGGGTCACTATGATCTTGGGGGTCCCACGTTTCTATACCCTGTTGCATAAAGGTATCATGACAAAAATCAACAGTAGCGGTGTGGCAAAAAAGATCTTCGCTCTGGCAAAAAAGATCCGGTCTCCCCGTCTTTCAAAAAAGCTTTTCAAAAAAGTTCACGAGAACTTTGGCGGGAACATCAAGTATCTCATCAGCGGCGGAGCAGCCCTGGATAAAACCATTGATGAAGATTTCCGGACCCTGGGCTTTGAAATTCTGAGTGGGTACGGTATGACGGAATGTGGTCCGCTTATCAGTTTTCCCCATCCCGGAAAGTCCAAACCGGGAACCACAGGTTTTGTCACCAGTACGCTGGAATTGAAAATCACAGAAGACAGTGAGATCATAGTCCGCGGCCGGAATGTGATGAAAGGATACTATAAGAATCCGGAAGCAACGGCGGCGGTTATACGGGACGGGTGGTTGTACACCGGCGATATGGGACATGTGGATAAAAAAGGGCATTTGCATATTACCGGCAGATTGAAAGAAATAATCGTCCTGCCCAACGGGAAAAACATCAACCCCGAAGATATCGAAAAGAAGATTTTGGAGGTATCCGATCTCATCAAGGATGTGGGGGTTTTCATGGCGGATGACAAGCTGCAGGCCGTGATATATCCTGACTTTCAGCGCCTGAAAGATGTCAACGCCGTCAACATTGAAGAGCAGATCCGCTGGGAAGTCATAGACCTGTACAATAGGAATGCTTCGCCGTCCAAGCGGATCGGCGGTTTCACCATCATACAGGAAGAAATCCCGCGCACCCGACTGGGGAAAATCAAACGTTTTGTCCTGGAATCCATGGTCAAAGCCCGGAAAAACCTGGAGAAAAAACCAACAGACCAGGAACCTGATTTTCACGAATACCAACTTATCAAAGAGTTCCTGATGCAACAGAAAGAACGACGGGATATTTATCCCGAAGATCATCTTGAGCTGGATTTGGGTATGGATTCGCTGGACAAGGTCAGCCTGCAGGCCTGGATAAAAAACACATTCGGTGTGGACCTTCAGGAAGACCATCTGATTCACCTTCCGACTGTGCAACAACTTTCAGATTACATCCGGGAAAAGGGGACGCGGATCAACGCCCGGGCGACGGACTGGGGACATATCCTAAAGGAAAAAGTGGATTTAACCCTTCCTAAAACCGGTCCCACCCATGGAATCATCCGAAATTCGGCAAATCTGCTTTTTAAATTTTATTTTCACCTTCATTCCTCCGGGATTGAAAATCTGCCCAAGCCCCCTTTTATTCTGGCACCCAATCACCAGAGTTTTCTGGATGGGATGTTTGTCAGTGTTTTCCTCTCCGGCAAAATTTCACGAAAAACCTATTTTTATGCCACAGAAAAGCATGTCCGAAAGAACTGGGTCAAGAAACTGGCGGATACAAACAATGTTATCGTGGTGGATATCAACAAGGATCTGAAGGGATCAATTCAGAAAATGGCGGAAGTCATTCGTCAGGGGAACAATATCATCATCTTTCCTGAAGGAGCCCGGACACGGGATGGTAAACTCATGGAATTCAAGAAAACCTTCGCCATACTTGCCTGTGAAATGGAAGTTCCGGTCGTCCCAGTGGCAATCAGCGGAGCCTATGAAGCCTTTCCCACCGGCACGAAAATTCCAAAATTGTTTAAAGAAATCCATGTGGATTTTCTCCCACCGGTCTATCCGGAAAACTATGGATATGATGAACTGGCCCAAACGGTGAAAGAGAAAATTACCGAAGCTATAAAATTCTGAAAAAAGATAGATTTAAATTGAATATCCCGATTAATCCGGGTCGGTCGTGTCCGGGATCCATGTTTTGTATAAAAGATTCCGGACAGTAAGAATTGTTGCTGTCATCAACAGAATAATCTGCAATATTCCGTTTTGTACAACCCC
>LGGY01000244.1 GCA_001509335.1 Fidelibacterota bacterium 46_43 | reverse complement strand
GCCAAAGCCGGATCTTCAATGTAGGCTTTCAGGGTTTTCATGAAATCAGCCCCTGTGGCGCCGTCAATCACCCTGTGATCGCAGGAGAGCGTCATGGCCATCATGGGACGGATGACGATGTCATCGTTGATGACAACAGGTGTTTTTTCTATGGCACCTAAAGCCAGAATTGCCGATCCGGGGGGATTGATGATGGCTGTAAATTCCTCAATGCCCCAGGCTCCCAGATTGCTGATGGTAAAGGTTGCACCGGTGTACTCTTCCGGAGCGAGTTTGTTGTTCTTTGCTTTTTCGATGAGACCCCTGAGTTCATTATCCACGTGTGTAATTTTCTTATGTTCTACAGATTTAACCACAGGTGTAATGAGTCCGTCCTCCTGAGCCACTGCAATGCCGATATGGACATTCGCAAAACGAATCAGAGCGTCCGTATCCCATCCGGAATTTACTTCGGGATGTTTTTTCAATGCTTCAGCCGACAGTTTCATGATCCAGGCGTTCAGGGATGTTTTTGAATCAGGATGGGCCTCGTTAAAACGCTTTCGGGTTTCCATCAGGCGGGTCATATCTGCTTTGACCCTGAGATAGTAATGGGGCGCTGAGTATTTCGATTCAGACAACCGTTTAGCAATAATCCGCCGCTTTTCACTTAAGGGAATTCGTTCATCCGTATCTCCCGGGAATTCTGCCTTTGTAGATTCAACCTTTTTTTCAGGTTGATAATTCTCCACATCCCGTTTTACTATCCGGTTTTGGGGACCGCTTCCCCTGATTTTATGAAGATCGATACCCTTTTCTTCTGCAATTTTTCGTGCCAGGGGAGAAGCTTTGATTCGGGAGCTGTCTGACGGTTCGCTGACAGATTGTTTTTTTGGTAAGGATTCTTCTTCTCCGGAAGGTTTTTCCGTTTCTCTGGCTGATTCTTTGGGTGTTTCAGTTTCTTTGCCTTTGGAACCACCCTTTTGATCGTTTTCAATTTCCTCCAGAATGGCTGTAACATCCTCCCCCTTTTCACCATAAATGGCAATGGGTTCTCCAACAGCTGCCTGGCTTCCCTCATTCACCAGGATTTTTAAAAGGGTCGCATCTTCCGGGGATTCATATTCCATGGTGGTTTTATCAGTTTCTACATCACACAGGATATCTCCTGTAAAAAAGGGTTCTCCCTCTTTGACATGCCATGTATGAATAGTACCCTTCTCCATCGTAGGGGAGAGGGCAATCATGAGTAATTTATCAGCCATTTAAGCCTCCCTGATATACATCACTTTTTGAGCAGCCTGAACAATCTTATCCACCGATGGCTGAGCAGCCAACTCGAGGGTGTGGTTATACGGCATGGGAACGTCCTCGGAAGTCACCAGCTCAACCGGTGCATCCAGAAAATCAAAAGCTTTATTTGAGATAATCCACCCGATGTGTGATGCCATGCCGGCTACTGGCCAGGATTCATCCACAATCACAGCCCGGTTTGTTTTTTTCACAGTTTTTAGAATGGCCTCTTCATCCAGGGGTCGGAGGGAGAGTAAATCCAGAATATCTGCGTAAATTCCTTTCTTTTCCAGGACCTTCGCGGCTTCTGTGACGATTTGAAGGGGTTTCCCAAAGGTGATGATCGATACATCATCCCCCTCTTTTTTTAGATCTGCTTTTCCAATCTCGATTAAATATTCATTATCAGGGACATCCCCTTCCCAGGCATACATTAGTTCCGCTTCCATAAAAACGACAGGATTGTCATCCCGGATTGCCGATTTCAGGAGCCCTTTGGCATCATAAGGAGTCGCCGGAGCCACAACTTTTAATCCCGGAAAATGGGCATAGACCGAAGCCAGAGCCTGGGAGTGCTGGGATGCCAGATATTCCGCTGGTCCATTGGGCCCGCGAAAAACAATGGGGATATTAAATTGTCCCCCAGACATATACAGCATTTTTGCAGCATTGTTAAACACCTGGTCCATGGCCTGGATTGAAAAGTTGAAGGTCATCCACTCTACCACAGGACGCATTCCCGCCATGGCAGCACCGATGGCAACCCCTGTGAAGCCTTCCTCCGTTATAGGGGTATCGATGATCCGTTCTTCGCCAAAGGTATCCAGGAGCCCCTTGGATACTTTATATGCACCGTTATACTGTGCTACTTCCTCACCCAGAAGTATGACATTCTTATCCCGGTGCATCTCTTCTTCAAGGGCTTGTCGTAACGCTTCTCTGTATGTGATGACTGCCATATTTCCTCCCTCAGACGAGGACATCCTCGTATAATGATTTTAACTCAGGCTCAGGACTCTTCTCTGCATAATCTGCAGCCGTTTTTACCTGCTCTTTCATCGTTTTGTCCATTTTCAGAAATTCATCCTCTGTCAAAAGTTTTTTTTCCAGTAAATGACTTTTCAGAATCAAAATCGGATCTTGATTTTTGTACTCTTCCAATTCCTCTTTTGTCCGATACTTTGCCGGATCGCTCATGGAGTGACCCTTATAACGGTATGTCTTTATTTCCAGCAAAGAGGGGGTTCCCTCTTCTTTTGCCCGTTTTACCGCTTCGCCGACCTCTTTGTGCACTTCCAGGAGATCCATGCCGTTTACCTGTTTACCGGGAATGCCATAAGATTGTCCCATAATGGAAAAATCCTCAACCGAACTGACGCGGCGGAAATCCGTTCCCATGCCGTACTGATTATTTTCACAGATAAAAACGACTGGCAAATTCCAGATTTTGATATGAGCACCGACGATACCATTTCCTCCCATGAAATGTTTTTCTTTATCGAAAAAGTGCATGGAACCGCCCTTACCCCGGGAACATCCTGCCTCTTTACCGTACAGTTCAGCCATTAGTCCATTGATATCCATGCCGCATGCAATGGCATGTCCATGATCCCGGTAGGCTGTATACACATAATCTCTTTTCAGATCCAAATGGGCAATACTTCCCACAGCTACAGCTTCCTGGCCGATATATAGATGAAGAAAACCTCCGATTTTGCGAAGTCCATACGCCTGGGCCGCCCGTTCTTCAAAACGACGAATGAGAAGCATTTGCCCGAGCATGTGTTTCAAATCAGGGGTTTTCTTTGCTGTCTCTTGTTTTGTTGTCTTATCTGATGTCATGGATTCCTCCGAATGACTCTTTTAAAAGGTTACTTTTTCTTTTAAACAGTCCATGGGTTTGTAATAAGAAATTTCATCGATGGCAGTTTCGAGGACCACTATATCTTCTTCATTGTCACATAATTTCCAAAATACATTCAGCCTGTCCGATATTTCTTCAAGGAGTTCGGAACGAAGCGATGCATTTTCAATAATCGTAGTTTCACCCCGTACATTCATAATTTCCCGAAGATCGCGACTCTGAATCATCCATTCCGTGTGGGGATTCTCTTCAATCTCATGTTTTTTAGTGAATGTTTTGGATGTAACCGTGAAAATAAAACCCGGCCTTTTCCGTAAAATAATAGGACTCATCCACCGTGTGTGAGGTCTGTTGTTCTCGTCTACGGTTGTCAGTACTCCCGTTTTGACTTTTGAAATCAGATCATCCAGCTTATTAAGAAATTCCTGCTTTTTCATGAATATCCTCTCTGTAATAAGGGTTTAGTGACAAAATCTGTATTTAGTGACATCCAATCTCCAAAACGCCAGCTTGTGCTTTGGTGACATTCTATAAGATTTACTAATTCTGCTGAACTGAGGATGGACAATATTGTATCAGATTCTTCAGAACGGTAGTAAGTCTTAAACTCTTTTATGAGTGTTTTGATCAGCAAAGACGTTGTTAAGGTCGGATTCAATTCCTGTAAATTAATCACCTCGGCAGGATTTGAACGTGTGCTTTTAGGATCTGTTACAGTATAAGGGGATGTGAGGGACTTTTTCATCTGATCCAGATCAGAGTTGACAAGCAGGGTCCCATGATGAAGCACCATACGGCTGTTCTGACGAAAAGCAGATCCGGAGAATTTCTTTCCAGCTGCTGTAAGCGCCCATGTTGATGTGACATTGACTTTGATATTCAGGTTTTCAAATGCATGACAGATGGCGGAAAATATTTTATCCCGGTTATAGAGCTTTCTCGGAATGATAAATGAATAGTTTACATTCCCCCTGTCGTGATATACACTTCCACCTCCGGACCGGCGTCTGGCAAAAGAATATCTAAAAGGATCAGTTTCTATCCACGGGTTTTGATGTTTTCCTATCACAACAACAGGATCGTTTAAATAAAGAAGAAACGCCGGGATTTGATGGGAAAAGAGATAATCTTCCAGGGCCAAATGATTATATACAGATCCTTCCGAAATGTGTAAAAGAAACGGAGAATGTAGTTCGCCTCTTATCATCGATTCTTGTATTCCTGTCTTTGCAGAATATCTGTTTTTTCTGCTTTCATCATCATACATTCCAATGATTAAGAGATTGTAAGAACTTAATTGTTACAAGAGCAGGATGGTGAGATATGAGAGATATATTTCTGGAAGGTGAGAAAGTCATACTGACACCCATGGAAGAAGAAGATGCCGAATTTATCCGAAAAATGGAGAATGATCCGGAAGTGAGGTATGCCCTGTTTCTCTATAAACCCCTAACCCGTGAAAGTGCTGAAAAACAAGTTCGGGAAATGATATCTTCACATGACATTTTCATGTTTATGATTATGGAGAAAGAGTCCGGACAAATTATCGGACAAACCGGTCTCGTTCGTGTAGATTTTGTCAGCCGGTCGGCCATTTTTTATATAGCTGTTCATCATAAGGCCAGCCGTTCAAAAGGATATGGCACAGAATCCACGCAGCTTATCATGGATTATGCCTTTCAGACTCTTAATCTGAACCGGATTCAACTCCATGTGAATTCAGAAAATACACCTGCAGTCCATATATACCAAAAATTGGGTTTTGAGATTGAAGGAACCCTACGCCAGGCCATGTATCATGGCGGTAAATATTGTGACTTCTACGTAATGGGAAAAATAAGGGAGAGTTGAGAGTTGAGAGGGGAGAGTCGTGAGTTGGAGTTGTGAGTTATGAGTTTTGTTGAGAGAAAGAGCGAAGATGATTTTGATAGGCTATTTATATTTTTTAAAACAGATGATTTTTAAAAAAACATCTCCAGGTTTCGAGTATTCAGTTAATTTTATTATTTTTATCTAAAACATTGAATATCAGTTTATAATATATGCTATCGGCAGATTAACTGGAAATTTCATCCTTCAATTCACACATTAGAGTTACAAATAATTAAAAATACTATATCCAATACTACCTTAGAACATGAACATTCCAAAATGGCACGACCTCCCGAGCTCAAACGAATAATCTTCAATAGAAGCAGAACGCCAACTCATAACTCACAACTCAACTTCACGACTCATCACTCATTACTCATCACTCTTTCCATATTTATTATCATCTGCTTCATGGCTGTTCCTCCGCCGTATTGTCCGGGGGTTCCATCTGCTTTGATAACACGGTGACAGGGTATAATGAAGGGAAGGGGATTATATTTCATGGCACTGCCGGCTGCACGGGCTGCACCTGGATAGCCGGCCATGGACGCCAGAACTCCATAACTCACTGTATGACCG
>LGGY01000243.1 GCA_001509335.1 Fidelibacterota bacterium 46_43 | reverse complement strand
GGGTGCCGGAGAAGAAAGGCTGTCTTTCTCAACAGGTTTAAACACCTTATCGGCAGGCCGCACTGTGACACTCTGAATGGGTACGGCAATGGTATTCTCCGCCTTATCCGTGAGAATTTCAACAGTAGCGCTCATCCCGGGCCGCATCATATCCGGCACTTCCAGCATTTCAACCAGAACCGTAAAGTAGGTGACTGCTTGTTGTGTTCCCAGTCCGGTCGATTGGGCCAGATTGGCGATATCCGTAACCACCCCTCTAAAAGACGTATCAGGGATGGCATCAATATCAATTTCCACGGGATCATTTAGTGAGACCCTGACAACATCGTTTTCATTGACATCCACTTCCACTTCCATTTTGGAAAGATCTGCCACAACCATGATAATATCGGCCTGAAACTGGGATCCCAGGGCAATTTCTCCTGCTTCTTTCCGAACCTGGATAATGGTCCCATCGATGGGAGAAATGATCGTCGTCTTGGACAGATTATCCTCGGCCTGTTTTAAGCCCGATTCCGCCTGGGCCAGATTACTCTGAATATTTTCATATTCCGCCAAAGCCTGATCCAGGTCCGCCTGGCTCAGATTGCCCGATTCATACAGAGCTTGTGCTCTTTTGAGATCCTTTTTTGCTTTTTCAAAAGCAACTTTTGTAGAAGAGTAAGCCGCCCGGGCACTGGCCACCGCTGCTTCGTAACGGACTTTATCGAGCTGGGCCAATACTTGTCCCTTATGGACATTCTGGCCATCTTTCACATTCATTTCAATAATTTCACCGGCTACATTGGCGCTGATATCCACCTGGGTAACAGGCTTCACCCGCCCGCTTGCCGAGACTTTTTCTTCGACAGTATGGCGTTTGACAACGTCTGTTTGTACTTCAACCGCCTGCTCTTTGTCCATTTTTAAGTTGAAATACACGATGGCAGCTATCACTATCACAACAATCGGAATAATCCATTTCTTCATTTTATTTCCCTAAAAGTTGATTTATGTGTGCTTCTGTTATTTTTGTATTATACCTTGCTTCCACGAGCTGACTTTCTGAATCAAGGACAGACAGCTGAGCATGCAGCTGATCCAGAATAGTACCTGCTCCCAGTTCAACCTGCTGAGTAACCAGCTCATAATCCCGTTTTGCCGACGCCAGGCTGACTTCATGAATTTCAGTGAGTTCCCGATAAGTTTTCATGGTTTGATACAGATCATCGAGACGGGCAAACAGATTATCCAAGGTATTCTCATACCGGATTTGCATTGCCTTTAAATCAATTTCTGCTTTTTGCTTTTCCGTGCTTCTTCGGAATCCTTCAAAGAGGGATATATTTGCAGATAATCCAAGGGAATTGGATTTAAGCGTTCCTGCGTCATCATCCCGGTATGAATAGGTATAATCCCCTGATACTGTTGGTAAATAAGATTCTTTCTTGATTTTTACATTCAGCCTTTGAAGTTCAATCTGTTTTTCCAGGGCCAGAAGAGAGTAATTGCTTTTTTTAATCAGATTCCGGGCCTCATGAATATCCGGCAGGCCGGCAGGCTCTGAGCTCATGGGCTGAAGCCTCAGCTCCCGTGCCGGATCCTGTCCCATCAACAGATTCAGCTCGCGCTTCAGACTCCGGTTCCGTTGTTCCTCAGATAAAAGCTGGCTTTGAAACTGGCCTTTCTGGACCTTCACTTTCAACAGGTCAGACTCGGTTTTTGCCCCCAGTTTGACCATGCTCTGAACCCGTTTGATATTTTCTTCGGCAAAGCGGATATTTTCTTTATAAACTGCAATCAACTCGTCTGATGCCAGAATGCTGTAATAATATTGGATCACCGAAGCTTCCAGCAATGAAATGGCATCCTGAAGATTCAATCCCGCCACTTCTTCCGAGAATTTTGCCGCTTTCAGTCCGGAAAAAAGTCCGGGATAAAACACATTCTGACTGACAGTCCCCGAAAGGGTATAAACGGAATTGTCTGTTGTAACGATAGAATTGTCGGTATGGGAATAGCTTGTCGAAACGCGTCCATAAACAGAGGGATAAAGTTCAGAATAACTCTGTTTAACCGTCAATCCGGTTTTTTCCTTTTCAAGTCGTTGCTGTAAAAGGTCTCCATTTGCCCTGAGTGCCTGTTCCTGACATTCACTCAGTGTCATAAGCGGTGCAGCCTGAATCCATCCCGCAATCCCCAAACTCATGAACATCCATATTACCTTGCGTACCTTCATGTATTGATCCTGTTTTTTATTTTCTCCGTTTCGGACACCCTGCCAAGCAAAAGGTTGTCCACTTTTTTATGCCAGGGGTGAAAAACCCTGCAGGATAATGTTTATTACGGCTCCAAGAAACCAGATAATACCTGTCAGAATAAAAGCCTTTTTACTTGAATATTTATAAATCACCTTAAAGGCAATGATCCAGAGTATCCATTTCCAGATTTTAAAAATATCCGCCTGCATGGCGATCCGGAACCAAATATCGGATAAATCAAAATCGCTGAAAAACATGGCCAGACTCGAATGGACCAACATTGTTTTTTGAGCCAGCATAAGGGGGATTTTTACGGCACCGGCCAGGACATCCACCATGCTAATGTGCAGGGCTGTTGCCAGTATAGTCATATATTTGGCATTTCCACCGCCGAAAAAATTCCCCATAAACAGATAGATAACCGCAGTAAAAAAAGCATAAATAAGCGGGGTGATACCCCCGAGGATCATATTCTGAATCGGGACTTCATCCGTAGATATCCGTTGCAGCATTGCCTCTTTCTGCTGATCGGTCAGATTATCCATGCGGGTGATCATCTGACGGCTTTCCTTTACCTGAATGGGATGGGTCAGCTGTATTGTGAGCATTGAAACAAGCACCAGCAATAAGACAGGCAACCACAAATCCTTCCAGGTGATTTCCTCATGAAACGATGCAAAGGTCCTTTCCGGATTGACAAAGACATCCAGAATACGCT
>LGGY01000097.1 GCA_001509335.1 Fidelibacterota bacterium 46_43 | reverse complement strand
TTTTATTGTTAAAAGGCAAGAAAAAGATCTTTTTGGCTTTACACCCTTGCTTTGCTTTCAAAGACCGGCAGGATCTCACCGATCCGGTGACCTGCATGATTAGTGAGGGTCGGATGGTGAAAAGGTTCCAATTTCTTCGCTTCCTCAGAGGTTAGAGCATTTAAGTGGATAAGGGTTTCAATCAGGAGGGGTGCCAGGGCTCGGCGGTTCCCGTCATGAATTTTGATATTAATCCCGAATCGTCTTCCGTCTGGGAGTCTGACGGCACATCCCTGAACTCCTTCCGCACCTACTTTAGCTACCATTTTCCCACGGGCAATTTCCATCAAAGCCGTATCAAAACGCCCTTTGCCGGCAACCAGGTAGGGATGGGATGTCATGATATTCCAGATTCTTTCAAGACTCTCGTCAGATCCCAGGGCAAGGTGCCGGTACATTCGGGCCATACCCCGTACAGAGACATAAAAAACCGGCGCCGTACACCCGTCCAAAGCCAGGGGGACAGTGGTTTCACCGGAATATTTCCTAATTTTTTCCCGTATTGCTTTCTGAACCGGATGATCAAAATTTAAATAGGTTGCCACGTCCTCCCCCAGATGGCGGCAGACCGAAAGCATGCCCGTATGTTTCCCCGAACAATTGTGAAACACCGGGGAATACTCGGCTTTAATCGCCCCTTTTTGGCCTCCGATTGAATAGGCCAGGGGCGGATGAGACCCACATTGCAGCGCCGATTCATCCAGACCGATTCGCTTCAGATATTTTCGGACAATTTGTATATGTACTGCTTCACCGTTATGGGATGCACAAGCCAGGGCAATCCATGAGTCAGGCAATCGAAATGTCTTATCCGTGCCCGTATCAAGAATCACTGTTGCCTGAAAGGGTTTGGCGCTGGATCGTAAATAGGTGAAGAGGCCGGTGTCGGGTGTATGTAATATTTCCTTGTCCTCATGGTTCACAACGCTGATTTCAGCATGGTGGACACTTTCAATCCGCCCTCCACGGAGGACATCTGCTCTGGCTGAAATAAGCTCTGAATTCTTCATAATTCTCCTGGTGAAATAAAACGAAACCCTTCTTTTTCAAGTTTTGGAATCATTTCCGTTAATATTTTCAAGGTCATGGGCCTGTTGTGTCCAATTGCCACCACAACTCCCTTTTTTTCCGCCATCCGGGCCATTTTGTCGATCTGTCGGCGGATACTACTTTCGGAATTTTCATGATCAATGAAGATATCCCGCTGATAAACCCGGATGTGATGGGCCCTCATCACCTGCTGCACAACTGTCTTGTTTGCGGTGTAAGAGTCCACAAAAATGAGGTCTTTGGTTTCCAGGACATCAGCAATTTTATGAATCATGTCCACAGAGCCCGTTACCCGTGATCCCATGTGGTTGTTCATCCCCACGGCCATGGGAAGCCCGTTAATGGCTTTCAAAATCCGGTACTCAATTTCATTCCGGTCCATCCCATCCATAATCATGTATTCTTCTTCACCGCCCCGGTATTTCAACGGTTCCATGGGCATGTGAATCATGACAGGATGCCCCTGCTGGTGTGCCAGGCGTGCCAGGCTTTTCGAATGTGTGTGCCCCGGGATTATGGAAAAGGTCACAGCAGCCCTCAAATTAAGAAAACCTTTTTCCGTTGCACTATAGGCATACCCGAAATCATCGATTATCAAACAAATACGCCCTTTTAGTGCTCGTGCTTCCGTCCGGAGGATAATACGTCCTTCCAAACGCTCTTTCTGATCCCGAATGGTAAGGGTTATGCAGGTTTTCTGAGAATCGATCCGGGCGGTACAGGCCTTCAGATGATCCCCGCAAAAGAGCCCAAAACGATAGAGATCCCCCCGGAGAACTTTTCCTTCGGGATATTCAAATTCAAGCGTCCATACGGAATCCTTCGGGGAGATTTCCATCTTTACAAGACGTAAATACCGAACCGAATCCTGCAAAAAGAGAGAAGCCTGATTCATAAAATCATCGGGGGATGTCTTCTCTTTCTCCGCCGGCCTGATAAAAAGGATCAAGACAGCTGCACAGACAAGGACGGCAAGTCCCTTCAGGATGCTGTGTTCCAGCCGATTATCCCTATAGAAAACCGTCTTTTGTGAGTTTTTGTTAAAAGTTGGATTCATCGTGCCATTTCACAATCCGCCACTGGTCGTCCCAGGGGCTCCGGGTAAAATTAAAAATCGCCGAACCGATAATCACCAGATTGTCCCCAAGGTTTAGCTGAAAAGATTTCACGATTTCGGCATAGTTGGAGCTATCGAACCATGTTTTTTGCGTTTTAAGCAGAGTATCGCCCCTCATATAGCTGAAAGAGCTGTCCAGTGTGGAATTCCAGATCAGGTCAATCGGCCGGAACGCCCTGAAAAGTCCACCTGTCGCCCGTAGTTCAACATCCCGGGGCCAGGACTCATAATGGCCTCCGCCGCCTTCGTCGTCCGGTTCATAGTAAACAAAGACAAACTGGCTGTCAATCAGGGTGGAATAGACCAGGCTGTCCCTGTAAATATAGGCATAACGAAAATTATCAAGCACATGGGTGGGACGGCTCATCACCGGATTATACAGGAGGCCGGATTTTCCAATGTATCCGGTTTCCGGCGCAAAAATGTTATGGCACGACGTGGTCGCAAGTAAAAATAATATAAATACCGCTGCAATAACGGTTCGTTTCATCAGAATAATGCCTTCAAATCGGTCCAGTCCGGTTCACCTGTGCTGATATCCTCCCAGAAATAGATCAGCCAGTAATTGCGGCTGTCCCGCACCATTTTAAACACACCTTTTCCTTCATAGCGGGTTGGGATTCTACAAAGGGTTCATCTTCGGTGATGGTCACGCTCAGCAGGGAATCCGGCGGACAGGCGGCCAGAAGGGATTGAAACCAGATTTGCTCATCAGCCGTGCTCCAGGCATCAAATTTACCCGGATATTTAATGGGGGAAACAGCAGAAGGCTGAAACCGAAAGGCCGGCAGATTATAGTTATGAGTATCACTCAGACATTTCATATAAGTTTCAAACTCCCGGTACTGAAAGGCCTCTTTGAGATTTTCAATCACAATGGGGGGTGTGATGGCGGGTGTCCAGTGAGATTCTGTCGGACGGTCCGGAGGTTCAGGATCGCGTACGCCCAAAAGATCTCCGCAGGCAGTCAATCCTCCCAGAAAAGAAAAAAGCAAAAAAGGAAAGATGTAAGGGTGTAATCGTCTCACGGTTAAAATTTACAGATTCTCCTGTTCGTATTACAGAGGCATTTTATTGGATCAGTTGTCTGGTATATAAGCAATGTTCAAAACCACGGGATAAGCAATCTGATCCTGCATAAAAAACTGTCCCGCTCCGAAGCGAAACTGCTTATAATGAAGGTTCCCGCCGAGATGCCAGCTGTTGTTCATACCAGAGTAGGAAAGTCCGGCAGAAAAGATTCCCCTCATATCATAGCGGATTAAGCCGGTACCATAAACCGCCCCTTCATCATCGAGATGAAGGGAAAGGCCGGACTGGAATCCTTTGATTCCGGCGGAAAAACCGGCGTACACATCCAGAGGCAGGGGAGTTGCCGATTTGTATAAATCCTGCATTTTGCCCAGGTTCCGGATACCAGCCGTCAGCATGCTGTATTCATGGACGCGCCAGGCGGCGGCAAGGTTCAGGGCGCCACCCAGGGCGGATGCATGATACAAGCGTTCAAACACCAGCTGGGCTGTTGTTCCCACCCGCAAATCCCGGGAGATAATCCACTCCCTGCCGACAAAAAGCGTCCCGTTATAATACCCGGTTTCGCCGATAGGTTCTTCCTGTGCCACATCCGTCCGGATTTCAATGCCTTCGGTTTTCAAATAAGATACGCCACCAAAAAAATTTCGTGTTCCGCCCATTATCCGGGAATAAGGTGTATCAAACATCCAGAATCCATGCATGCCATGCCAGGAAGCGGGACCGTCCGGAAGAAAAACCGGCTGTGATACGGCATTGGAAAGCCCCCCCGGAGACGATGTATACCATCCGTTCACCGGATCTTCCGGCAAAGAGAGAACTGTCAGGCCGGATCCGGCATAGAGGAAGGATCCCAGACACAAAACCGAAAGGGTAATGATTGCTTTAAAAAGTAAATATCCACGAAAAGGCATGGCTGATTCCTTCATGATATCGTCCAAAGAGAAAGGCATAATCGATACGGGTCTCAATGCGCCCCCACACCGGATACCAGGTACTTATACCTAAAACCGGCATTCTGTCATCCACTCCACCCCTGACAGCCAGGTGATTTCCGGCATGAACTTCCATCCCGGCGTGAAAAGTGGGGAAAATATCAACGCTTCCCCGGTAAGCTGCCATAATGAATATCTGATGATTGAATTGAAGTGCACCGGAAACCTGGTACAGGGTAGGATAAGTGTCGGTGCGCTGTGAACCGAATTCATAAATATCTTTGGTATTCCAATTGATCTTACTGTTAATGTCTTTGACGGAAAACCCCAGAGAAAGGAAATCAGTGGGGGCATAAAAAGCTCCCACATCCAGTCCAAAACCGGTTGCCGTGACGTCCGGGAGCTGATC
>LGGY01000008.1 GCA_001509335.1 Fidelibacterota bacterium 46_43 | reverse complement strand
CATTTCCCAGAATATCCGAAGTAAAAATCATCCGGGCACCGGCCTGGATGGGAAAACGTTTTCCCTTCGTAAGTCCGTAACTCTGTTCCAGGTAAAAACCCGGAGCATCCCTGATAATCCCTGCACCAACACCAAGCATTCCCGGATGAAAAGGCCGTTCAAAGCTCAAAAAAGCCGCAACACCGGAATAGAGTCGCCCCTGAGGGAGGGAATTTTCAAAGCGGAAGGTGGAAATATCCACACCGGCATGGACCTTTTTAAACAGAAGGATGGGCAGACGGGCGCTCATACGAAAATCCACCGACGAATCAGCTCCACACTTACCAGGGTAGGTGAAACGGCACCCACAGACACAATAAAACTCCGTTTCTCCCCTGTCTGAATCTGTTTGCTTTGGGCAGGGACTGTCTCTACAGGTTGTTCAGACGGTTTATCCACCCCCTCTTCCGGAAAAAGAAACAGGTCATCTGCGCTTTCCATTGTTTCCCCACCCAAAAAGAGATTCAGATCATCAACCGGTTCTTCACCGGCCGTCAGTGTATCCGCACTAAACAAAGGATCTTCCTCTTCGACCCCAAAAAGAGCGTCAAAATCATCCTGAGCCGGCAGCATCGTAAAGAAAATCATAAAACACATAAAAATCCTGAAAAACCACATCGCTTTTTTCATGGCGTATAATCCATATATTGGTTTGGGGGAAACATCTGTTTAACCGGATACTCCTCAACAGATTAAATTTAACGCCCCTTATCAGTAAAATCAAGATATTGAATATTTAAAACTTTTTATACTGATAATTTATATCAGCGATACCAGAGCCATTCGATATCCAGAACGAACATCCGGTCATTCGGCATCAGGTTCCGGGCGGTATAAACCTCTTTCTGAAGGGCATTTTCAATACCGGCAGAAATAATGAATGTTTTCACCCGGGCGGATACTTTCCCGTTCAGAGTCCAGTCAGAAACGGTATGACCGGTATATTGATCCCCGGGAACAAATCCTGGCAGTTCGGGAATAAAATAGAGTTCTCCGGGATCATCATGTACCTGCCAGAGCCCCTCGATATGAAAGGTTATATCGAGATTTTGAAACAGGGTGGTTCCGGCCTGGATTCCCGGCAGGATATTGAGTCTTCCGGGATGATACCAGAGATATTCCAGTCCGTTAAAATCCCGGTAATTCCAGGACAGGCCTGCCAAAAGAGTTTCTTTACCGATTTCCAGGCTTCCTTCACCCTGCATCAGGAGGGCCGGTTTATCTGTCACGGCTTCAATCCGATCCGTCGTTGTATTATATTGAAGGGCATAGGTTTCAGCCCGGCGGTAGCTCCAGAGGTGACTGGCCTGCAGCCGGATAAGCCGCCCAAAGGATCGGTCGACATCGAAGCAGACTGTCATAAAATCGGCTTCTGTGCCGGCTCCATATTGGGTAATTAAGACAGCGGGATAAAAACGGGCTTCAAGGGCAATTCTTGCGCTGGCTCCCCATCGGGAGACGTCAATCCAGCCGTCATAACCAAATGCCTCTTCATTATTGGATGACAGGGTAAAACCGGCTTCACCCAAGGGGTGATAAAAGGTAGGAACAAGGTTGATCTGAGAAAAACGAAAATGTTCATCTCCCGGCCAGGATTCATACCACTCCCCTTCCAGCTTCAGTGACCACCCATCTTTGAAAAGTACCAATCCACCCACTATTTCAGCATATTGGGTTTTGCCTGCAAGCAAAGAATCCCCCCGGTCCGGTTTAAAACGACTATACTGCCCATCGATATACGATTGAATGTCCAAATTTCCCACAGACTTTTTCATACCCCAGTTTAGGTTATGGGTCCGGGCATCCCATTGGGTAAATTGATTGGAGAGGGGATTATACAGCTTCGGTTTCGTGTTCACTACACTGAGCTTCAAAGTATGATCCGGACCCTGGTAAGCTGCCAGAAAATCATTTTTGTTCAACTGGCTGTATCCTTCGTAAGAAAGCCATTGGCCGGCCAGAACCCAGCGTCCCTGTAATGACACGGGAGAAAAAAGGACACGGACATCAGAGAGTCCGAAGTCCCCGCTCTGCCAGTTTGCTTTTGAAACCGTAGAATCCACATCCGGGATACTCCCGGGATGCTGTGAACGGACCCAGGAGGCGCTAAGGCGAGTTAAGCCGTCCAGATTATCCGGTAAAAAAGTAAATTCTTTCCCATATTTTTCAATACCCGGATTTTGGGCGGATACAAACGAAACGGTCATCAGGATCATTACGATGAATCTGTAAAACATAAAAAACCTCATGAAGCCAGGTAGTGGGGATATTTTTTTGTGACAAACTGAATCAAAACAGGGCCTAAGATGGCGAAAATCAGGGTATTTGAAAGGATATGGATGCCGTAAAAGGGGAGTCCGGAAAGGTAAGCCGCCCATATTTGGGAACCGGTAAAGCCGGAAGCCAGGGGAAAAGCCAGACTTGTCAGGCTGTCATAGATAAAAGTCAAAAGCAACCCGGCTGCCCCAAAAAGGGATATGAGTATTTTTTTTTCATGGCGGAAACCCCGGATCACCGGCCGCAGCCAAAAACCTGCGGAAGCGACCAGGATAAATCCCAGCATTTGTGCGACCAACATCGGGGGATAGGCAAGTCCGCTCCCCATGGGATTGGCAACAGAAAAAACCAGTTCTCCCAGAAAAGCAACAAACACACCGCGGATCCATCCCAGAAGGAGTCCGCTTAAAAACGCGACAAAAAGGATAAATTCCACGTTGGGCACGTATAAAAAGGCATATCCAAGTCCCCAAAACAAGGCCAAAAACACACCGGTCTCTACAACACGGCGGTTTCGTTCAAAACGCGCATAACTATTCGTCATGATCCTCCTCTTTCAGAATGGGTATCCGGAAGTAATTCCGGTTACTGGTCCAGATGCCTTCCGAGAGGTCTTCCTCCCGGATTTGTTTCATCATATTCATACGGGCATCCAGTTCATCGATATAATGGACAAGCAGGGCTTCATCGAAAGCCGGTTTTTTAGGGGCCTGATATTCATATTCTCCCTGGTGGGCCAGAATGATATGTTTCAGTTTCAGGGCTGTCATATCCGGAAATCCCTCAGTTTTCCGGATATAATCCCGTATCAGGCTGTATCCCTGGACGGTATGGCCGATAAGATTTCCTTCATCCGTGTAAAAATTATCAGGAAAACCGTTCAGTTCTTCAAGTTTGCCGATATCATGGAGGATAATTCCGCTGATAAGAAGATCCCGGTTAACCGGATACACATCCGCGGCCGTTTCGGCGAGAGCCACCATGGTATACACATGTTCCAGGAAACCGCCCACATAGGCATGGTGGAGTTTCAGGCTGGCAGGATGGTTTTTTATCTTTTGCTCATAATCCTTGCAAATGGCCATGGTCAATTCTTTCAGCCAGAGGTCCTCCATCACGGATATGGCATTCAAAACCGATTTCCACATCAGTTCCCGGTCTCTTTTTGTCGCCGGAAAAAAGTGTTCCCATGAAATACCCATCTCCTCCAATTCCTGGGAGTTCAGGGGTTTGATGGAAGAAACAATCAGCTGGAGAGTTCCCAAATACTCTTCACACTGTCCACGGACCCCTACAGGGAGACCTGTTTTCAGAATTTCGGCGAGTTCCTTCCCCTGATCCCACACTTTGGCATTGATCCGTCCTGTCAGATCCCCCAATACCAGATCCAGGTAGGGTTTGCCGTCCCGGGTACGCCTCAGAGCCATTTCCCGTATCATCAGCACAGACGCCACCGGACTGTTGGCCTTGAATGCTTCCACTTTCTTCAGCTCATTCTGTGTCATTCCAATCTCTCTTTGTTAGAACCATCAATATGTTTTTAGTAACACTACCCTTTGAAAGGTTCACGCAATTGTTTCAATAGCTTAATGATTATTTTTGTATCATTCAATAAATAAAGCTGGTAAAGTATTTTAGATTTTTCAAAGTTTTTTCTATATTTCGGCCAGTGATGTCCGGTAGACAGTAAGGAAATTGCAAACCGTACAACCTGACAGGTTGAATAAAGTGGGAGATCTTGAGCCTTGAAATTACGAACATTCAAAAAAGGCATACACCTGGCCGAGTACAAAGAATTCAGTCATGACAAAAAAATTGAACAAATGCCTCTTCCGGAGCAGGTGTATATTCCTTTGCAGCAACATATTGGAGCCCCGTGTGAACCGCTTGTCAAAAAAGGAGATACGGTAAAGACCGGACAGGTTATCGGCCGGAGCAGTGCATATGTTTCCGCCCCTGTCCATGCCAGTATCACCGGGGTTGTAAAAGCTGTTGACAAATTCCCACATCCCCTGGGCATGCGGGTGGAAATGGTCCATATCGAGCGAACGGGAGATGAAGACGACTGGGAATTGCTTTCCATACCGGAGAACTGGGAAAAAGCTCCCCGGGTGGAACTGATAAAGCTGATCAATGAAGCGGGGATTGTGGGGATGGGAGGCGCCGCCTTTCCCACCCATGTAAAACTCAATCCTCCCGGTGACAAAAAAATCGATTCATTTATTCTGAATGGTGTGGAATGTGAACCGTATCTGACATCGGACCACCGGCTGATGGTTGAATACACGGATCAGATACTGGCTGGTATGAACATCATTATGTCCCTCCTGAATGTGGAGAACGGGTATATCGGTATCGAAGACAACAAACCCGATGCCATCGAGATGATGAGCAAACGTGTAAAGGATCTGGGCTACAGTTTTCAGGTTGTTCCCCTGGAAGTCAAATATCCCCAGGGTGCGGAAAAGATGCTCATTGAATCGGTCCTGCACCGAAAAGTCCCTGCCGGTGGACTCCCCATGGATGTGGGTGTCGTGGTGAACAATGTGGCCACTGCCAAAGCTGTGGCTGATGCCGTGTTAGAGGGAAAGCCCCTGGTGGAACGGGTCACAACGGTGACGGGAGACGGGATAATCCACCCCAAAAACCTTCTTACCCGCATAGGAACGCCTTTCAATGATCTGGTGGAATTTTGCGGGGGCGTCAAAGATGAAACCACCATAGTTTTTATGGGCGGACCGATGATGGGACAAGCACAATACGATTTATCGGTCCCTGTGATCAAAGCGGCAGGGGGTATCGTTTGTAACACCTCGAAAATGATCACTATGGTGGAACATTTCCCCTGCATCCGTTGCGGTGCCTGCGTGGATGCGTGTCCCATGTATCTGCTCCCCACCAAACTGGCCAAATTGACCGAACATAAAAAATATGAAGAAGCGGAAAAACTGGGGATTCAGAACTGTATCGAATGCGGGTCCTGCGCCTTTTCGTGTCCGGCCCACATACCCCTTGTCCAATGGCTTCGCGTAGGAAAAATGCGTGTCTCTGAATTGAAACGTAAACAAAAAGCATCATAATCATGAGTGAACGGATGGAAAAAAACGAGAAAACAACATCTGATCAGTCTGCCGAAATTTCGAAAACTCCTCAAAAGGAAACTCCGGCACCCAAACCGAAAAAAGATCCCCGGGACCGTTTATACAAGCCCAAGGGGCGACCTTTAACCATGTCTTCTTCGCCCTATTCCCAGACAAAAGACAATGTCCCGAAAATCATGTGGTGTGTGAGCCTGGCCCTGACACCGGCAGTTATCGGCGCCGTGGTCTTTTTTGGATGGAAAGCTGTTTTTATGATCAGCACATCCATTTTAGCGGCCATGGTGACTGAACTGGTCATTACCCGTATCCGCAGACAACCCGATACACTGGATGATGGGAGCGCCTTTCTAACAGGACTCTTGTTGGCATTAACCCTGCCCCCTACCTTCCCTGTTTCGGGCTGTGTTTTGGGCTCTGTCTTTGCCATCGCCATCGGAAAACAGATTTTTGGCGGACTCGGATGCAATATTTTTAATCCGGCGCTTCTGGGTCGTGCCTTTTTACAGGCCAGTTTCCCTGTAAAGATGACAACATGGGTCTTACCCCGCTATGCAGATATGAATGCCTATACCGGTGCCACATCCCTTGATACCATTACGGGAGCAACGCCTTTGGGACTTTTGAAATACGAAAAGATTTTCACCCATATCAAACCCCTGTTCATTGGCAATGTGGGTGGATCTCTGGGAGAAACTTCTGCCCTGGCCCTTCTGGCAGGTGGTATTTTTCTGCTTATACTCCGGCATGCAGACTGGCGGATTCCTGTGGGATTTCTGGGAAGTGTGGCCGTTTTCGGCGGCATTTTCTGGATGGTTGATCCTGCAATCTACCCAAGTCCCCTCTTCCATCTCCTTTCCGGTGGACTTTTACTGGGTGCTTTTTTTATGGCCACGGATATGGTCACGTCACCTATCACCATCAAAGGGACCTGGATTTACAGTATCGGTGCCGGATTGATTCTGGTGATCATCCGTCTCTTTGGCGGCCTGCCGGAAGGTGTGATGTATTCCATCCTGCTCATGAATGGATTGACACCCCTCATTAACCGATTTACACGACCGAAATTTTTCGGGGAGGCTCGCGCATGAATACCTCAGTCAAAATGATACTGGTCCTGACCATTATCTCTACACTCTCCGGCGGACTTCTTTCCTATTGGGATGCCTACACTTCAGAGAAAATTGACGCCTACCGACAACAGGAAATCCAACAGGCCGTGAAAGAGGTCCTGCCCGATACCGACGAAGAAAAAGTCCTGGAAGCCGGCGGCTTTACCTTTTATGTGGGCTATAAAGACAGTGACATTACAGGTGTGGCCTTTGTCGCCGAAGGCGGCGGTTTTCAGGATATTATCTCACTCATGGTAGGCGTTACACCGGATTTCAGTGAATTTACCGGGTTGACGGTTTTGAGCCAGAAGGAAACACCGGGACTGGGAACCAAAATCGCTTATGATCCTTCTCGGGAAGGATCCGAAACCTGGTTCATCGACCAGTTTCAAGGTAAAAAGACCGGCAATCTGACCTATGTAAAAAACCAGAAAGCAAGCGGCGATTCGGAAATTGAAGCCATTACCGGGGCAACTATTTCCTCCAATGCAGTCATTACAATTTTGAATAAACACGTTCCCACCGCCAAATCGGCGTTTGAATCCATCAATCAGTAGGTGAATCATGGCAAAAAAAGTATCACTGTTAGAAGATTTTACCAAGGGCATCTGGAAAGAGAATCCCATTCTGATTGCCCTTTTGGGACTCTGTCCGACCCTTGCCGTCACCATATCCGTTGAGAACGGACTGGCCATGGGGCTGGCAGCTTCATTCGTCTTAATTTGTTCAAGCACCCTGATTTCTCTTCTCAGAAACCTGATTCCCAAACAGGTCCGGATTGCCAGTTTTATTGTAATCATTGCGACCTTTGTTACCATTGCGGATCGCTATCTGGCAGCTTTTTATCCAGAAATCAGCAAAAATCTTGGGCCTTTTATTCCCCTGATTATTGTGAATTGCATGATTCTGGGCCGCCAGGAAGCCTTTGCATCGAAAAACGGGGTAGGACGATCCATCCTGGATGCCCTGGGTATGGGACTTGGATTTACTCTGGTGCTTTTGATCCTCAGTGCCATCCGTGAGTTGCTGGGTTCAGGAACTATCCTGGGATATCAGATCATGTGGGATTCTTTCAGCCCTTGGATGGTAATGATTCTGCCACCGGGAGCTTTCCTAACACTGGGACTCATGATCGGTGCTTCAAACTGGATCAATGACAGGAGGGCACGCTGATGGAACTGCTGGTTATTTTTATCTCAGCCGCAATTGTCAATAATTTTGTTCTAAGCCAGTTTCTGGGAATCTGTCCCTTCGTGGGTGTCTCTAAACGGGTGGACTCTGCCGTAAGTATGGGCATGGCAGTAACATTCGTCATGACAATTACCGCTGTGGTCACCTGGCTGATTTATCACCTTTTGCTGGTCCCCTATAATCTGGAAATCCTCCAGTATGTCTCCTTCATTTTGGTGATTGCTTCGCTGGTCCAGCTGGTGGAAATGTTTATCCGGAAAGTCAGCAAGCCTCTTTATGATGCCCTGGGCATATTTCTCCCCCTGATCACCACCAATTGTGCTATTTTAGGACTCGCACTCATTGCGGTTCTCAGGGAATACAGCTTCATGGAAAGCCTGATTTATGGAATCGGCGCCGGAGCAGGATTTACACTGGCTCTGGTGATTATGGCAGGAATCCGGGAAGAACTGGAACTGGCAGACGTACCCAAACATTTTCAGGGTGCGGGTATCACCATGATTATTGCCGGAAGCCTTGCCCTGGCCTTTATGGGATTTGCAGGATTAATATAGGAACGCCAACCCGGTGCGGTCGTTCAAGGGAAAAAGTGAGGACATAACATGAACATCACAAGCATCATAACCACCATTGCCGTCATGCTGGCAGTGGGACTCATATATTCCCTTGGTATGGTCATCATGAACAAAACCTTTTACCGTAAAAAAGGAGATTATCCCGGTGCAGACTGTCTTTCATCGGGTAGTGCCTGCAGTTCTTGCGGTATCACGGGGTGTTCGATCAATCCCGCCCGGACAGAAAAGACAGAGGAATAAATATGGATTTAAGTGCCATTCTGATTTCGATGGGTGGTATGGGTGGAATTGGCCTGGTGTTTGCCACAGGACTTGCCATTGCCAATAAAAAGCTCCATGTAGAAGAAGATCCCCGGATTGAAAAGGTCAACGATGCCCTTCCCGGAGCCAATTGCGGTGGATGCGGATTTGCCGGATGTATGAATTTTGCAGAAAATGTAGTAAAAGGGAACGCACCCATTAACGGGTGTCCTGTCGGGAGTGTGGAAACGGCCAATAATATCGCCGAAATCCTGGGTGTGGAAGTCGAAGCGGGAGAGCCCCTGAAAGCCCGGGTCCTCTGTCAGGGCGGCCTAAATGAAATGGCTGTTAAAGGCGAGTATATAGGACTTGAGTCCTGTGTGGCGGCACATATCAGCGGCGGTGCCATGAAACTCTGTGAATGGGGCTGTCTGGGATTTGGGGATTGTGTGGATGCCTGTACCTTCGATTCCATGTATATGAGTGACAACCGCCTGCCGGTTGTTATTGAAGATAAATGTGTGGGTTGCGGAAAATGTGCCGAGGTGTGTCCCCGGAATATCATTGAACTCCATCCCGTCAGTCATCGCGTATTTGTGAAGTGTAAAAACCAGGATGCAGGTAAATACTCCCGGCTTGTATGTACACGTGCCTGTATTGGTTGCGGGATTTGTGTTCGGGAAGCAGGTGATGACATGATGTACCTGGAAAACGGCCTGGCCTATTTTAACTATGATAAATGGGGAGTCCGCAACGAACTTCCCACAGAGAAATGTCCGAACCATTGCCTGGTGAGTCTGGATGAAGAAGGGACCGACGCCTGATGTCCATGACGGCTCAAAGCAACGGAAAGGTGGAAACACTTGACGGTAATTATGCCATCGTGCTGATGCAGCCCCAACGTGCTCCATCCCGATACTCCCTCGCCCTCTTCCCTGTTATGCCCCTGAAAGCACGAAATGAACCGGTCCGTATTCCGGTCCGGAATGACCTGGACGCCAAACCGGGAGACCTGGTAGAACTATCCGAAACATCTTCCTTTCTGATTCAATTATCCGCTATCCAATACGGCATTCCCGGATTGGGTTTTATTGCCGGACTTTTAACCGGTTATGTTCTTCATCCCCAATCCCTCGCCATCCCACTGGAACTGTATCAATTTCTTCTGGGTCTGGGCGGACTCATTCTAGGCGGTTATATCGGCTACAAATGGGCCAAAAACCTGGCATCCAAACCGGAAAAATTTTACCGTATGGAAAGGGTTTTGTAGTTTTTATATATTATTTATTATGATATTATTTGCAGTTGATTTTATTTTATATTATATAGACGTTGAGACGGTAGTGGGCAGTCTGTAGTCAACAGTTAAAAAGCGATTGATTTGATTGATTCGATTGGATGATTGATTTGATTGGGATCTTTTTTCTTAAATGAACTGGGATATAAGAGAGATGGGATATATGATTTCGCTTAGGTGACGTCCCCCACCCCGGGGGTAAAATACAGCGAAATACGACACAATACAAGATAATATTGTTAATCATATATGTGTTATTTCGAATTATTTAATGGATTAAATACTGTCCTCATTTAAACTTTGCGGCAGTCGTATCAAGATATCAGCTTATGAAAGATAATTGACTTGAAAGCCGCAAAGCGGCTATTGAACACCGAACGAAGTGAAGAGCTTGAACACCACAAAGTGGTGATTGAAAGCCGCGCAGCAGCGCCAACTTCCAACTTCAATCAATTCATCATTCAAAATTCAGCATTGATCCTTCCCGCTGCCCATTTCCCTGCGGTTCCAAGATTACAAAAAAGCTGTTCACGCAATGCACGGCGAGAAGGGATATACGGGTCCTCAGATGTGAGATATCCCTTGAGGGTTTGTTTTAAGTCATCGAATGATTCCACCCGGTAACCTGTCTTATCCAGCATGGCATCCAGGGTATCGGGTTTCCGTTCTGCCCTGCCGGTCCGGAAGGTGATGATTCGTTTATCCAACGCAATAAATTCCCCGATGATGGAACTGGTATCACTGATGGTACAATCGGCAAGCATGATGAGGGGCAGAAGGTCATCGGTACCTGCAAGGAAAACATCCGGTGTATTTTTGACGGTAAGAAAGACATCCCGGGACATCCAGGGATGGAGTGTAACACACACTTCATAGTCAGCCGTGAGTTCCTTCAGCCGCCGGTACCAGCGTCCTACAGCAGACATCCCCGATTTGTCCCATGTGGCACTGAAAAGAAGGACGGGCTTTTTACTGTTATTCAAGTTTTCTTTACGGAAGTCCTGCAGCTTTTCTTCCGTCCAGCTTCCGTCAAAAGCCGGATCCAGTCTGGGATATCCTGCAGCCGCCACATTGGTAAGTCCCATCTTCCGGGCTTCTGTTGCTTCTGCCTGGGATGTGAGAAAATAGAGGGTAAAAGGCCGGTAATTCCGGACTGACGTAAAGGTCTTAAAATGATAGGGACCATGGCGGAAACCGTATTTCCGAATCGCAGGGACAGGAAATTTCCAGGTGCTGTGACGGGCCATGAGGACCATTTCCGGAAAAACGGGCATCCGGCGGGGAACAATCCCTTTTTTCCGTAAAAAAGCTTCTGTATGCCTGTTTTTGGCAACGTATATACAAACCGTGTCCAGATGACGGACAACCGGCTCAAGAATGGTGTAATCCAGAGGATCTGCACAATAGACAATGCATGGAATAAGTTTTTTCCGGGACTTTGAAATCCTCCAAAAAAACCGGTAAGGGAGCCTGTAAAAAAATGACATTAAAGGCATGGTTATTCAGCTGTCCTTTTTAAATACCGGTCCAGGGCATCGGCGATTTCAAATTCAACATCTTGTTTATTGTCCCGGAAATTCCAACTGCTTCCTTCACGGATATAATATCCCCGGGATTTGGTGATGGCACTGACACCAAAATGGGACGCCTGAAATTCAATCAGAGAATAGTTTTTCCCGTCATGCACAATATCCATGGAAAGGAACGGAGTATTTAAACGGTGTGCAATATTTTCTGCATATTCCAACAGAGCATTTTCTGGCGTAAAGTTAAAATCGAATTTTTTGGTTCCACTGGCCCGGAAATCCCCTTTCCGGGTATGGCGGCGCGCAAGAAAAAACTTCCCCTCCAGGGCCAACACACGGGTATCAAAGGTCAATCCGGGAATGAATTCCTGTAAAATGAAGTTTTGATGACGGGTGATGTACTCACGGTATTGCAGATAATCCAGATAATCATCATGATTGGGATAATCGTAATAGGTCCGTCTCCTGAAATAGCGGCGTCGCAATAAATCTACCTGTGTCCAGAATCCTACATGGGTTAATGTCCGGACTTTATTTATTAGATCTGGTTTGTTGTGAATCAGAAAAACACCTTTCCCGTTTGAACCTGAAATCGTTTTCAGTACAACAGGATAGGGAATGTGGTAAGCATCAATATCCTCCAGGCTGGAAAAATACCATGCTCTTAAACCGGTCAGTTCCAGCTCGCGTTTGTACAGCTCCTGATATCCCTTGTTTTCATGACATAAAAGCAGGTCAAAAGAAGGTATTATTCGATTGGATTTGCTTAAATGAAAAATAATGTCACGAATGTATTGGCGGACGTTTTCCTTCTGACTGAAAGAGTAGAGAATTGTTTTACCTGTCAATGCAAAATTCTGATTGTAGACCTGCCGTACAGGATACCGGGTTATGGAATATCCCAGAGATGTCAGCCTGTTCTCAATCCGTTGCACATCCATGCTTACCCAGGCTTTTCGCGTTTGCCCGTAAAAATTTTTATCCCCGGTCAGGAGGATAAGGTCGGGTTTATGTTTCATTGCTGAACCTTTCAAATATCAGTGCGGCAATTTCATGGGGATATTGTTCCATCATGCATTTAAAATGCCGGAGTGGACACCGGTCATGGCCATGTTTTCCACAGGGTCGACACGGCAGATCCCGCTCCAGTACTTTATCGTGCTCACGGTAGGGATAACAGCCAAAGGCTTTCACTGTTGGACCAAAAAAGGCAAATACCGGCGTATTGACTGCATTTCCCATGTGCAGGGGGGCACTGTCGTTACAGGCCAACAGGTCCAGTTTGTGAATCAGCGCCGCAGATTCCAGAAGATTCAGTTCACCGGCGGCATTCCAGGCTTCCAATCCGGCATTGTGGATGATGGATGCACAGAGCTCCCGTTCAGACGAACTTCCAAGAAACACAATGTCATATCCTTTGTCTTTCAAAAGTATAAATAATTCCGTCCAGTAGGACGCAGGCCATTTTTTCGTTTCCCGGACCGACCCCGGGGCAAAACCAATCAGGATGTTCTGGTCCTTTTTAATTTTAGCGACAATCTCATCTGCCTTTTCTTTGTCTTCCCTCCCCAGATACAGGTGGGTCTCATCGGGATAGGTTTTATCTGTAAAAGGTTCAATCATGGTCAGGTACCGTTGCCGGACATGGAGCCCTTTGGGAGGATAGATTTTCACGTTGATAAATTTCTGCCGGTAAAATCCAACCCTGATTTTTATCCGGCAAAAGAGCATTAAAATGAAAAAGCAAGGTGGTAGTCATTGGGGCGAAGCTCGCGAACCCGCTCTAAAAATGATTCATATTTGCTTTTGTGGTCCGATTTGTCCAGGGTATAAATCCGCCGGATCCGGGGATGTTTTGAAAAGAGAATTGCCGATTCGGGCCGGGTGAGGATATCAACTTCTGCATCCGGCCACTGGTCACACACCGCCTGAATCAAGGGAGTGGACATAATCACATCCCCGATAAAAGCGGTTTGGATGATCAAAATATGTTCAGGTTCAATTGTCTTTAAAGATTTCTTCATACAGCACAATGTGTTTTTTGATTGTTATCTCAATATCAAAGCCCTTTACAACCTCAAGACTTTTTTTACCATACTGTTTTCTCAAATCATCATTTTTTAAAAGAGTCACAATCGCTTTTGCCAGTGCTTCGGGGTTTTGCCTGGGAACAATAATTCCGTTCACTTCATGCCGGATCACTTCCGGTATTCCCCCTGCATCTGTCCCGATTACCGGGAGTCCCGCCGCTTCCGCATCCAGGATGCTTGTCCCCAGCCCTTCTTTTTTCGAAGCCATGACAAACAGATCACTGTTCTTCAGAAAGATTCCCACATCCGACCTGAACCCGGTAAAAATGACATGTCCGGCTAAATCTTTTTTTGCACTAAGTGTTTTGATCTCTTCAGCCTGTTTTCCATCCCCCACGGCAATAAATATCACTGTGGGATATTCACGTAAAACCAGTCTGGCTGATTCAAGAAACACAGGATAAGCCTTTTCAGCGGTGAGTGCAGCAATCGTGCAAACAATTTTGTAATCACGGGGAATATTCCATTCATCCCGAAAAGTGGGTGTCCGCCCAACCGGATCAAACTTATGGATATCAATTCCGGATGGGATGACAGCCAGTTTATTTTCAGGAATGCCATGAAATTGCATAACCCGCAGAATATTATGACTTACACAGACAATCCGGCGAAGTTTTTTGGATCGGTATTTCCATTGAGCAATTTTATTGAGTTTTAATGGAAAGCCAACACGGCGGGAAGCGACAACAGGGATTTTTTTCCGGAAAAACACAGTGGCGATTAAAGCAATCATCAGCGCATGAGCGTTATGGGCATGAAAAAGGGCTGACTGGCCGGTTTTGATGCAATGAGTCAGACGAAAGGCGGATAGAAAGTCGGCTTCACACCTCAGGCTCAAGGGATGGACCGGAAGATTGTTTTTCCTGCACCATGCTTCCATGGCAGAACCCGGAGGACAAACCATGAGGGATTCCATCCCCTGTTGAATCAGTCCCCGGTGCAGGTACGCCGCCTGTTGCTGTCCCCCACGCCAGCTTTTTGCCGTGTCGATGTGAATGATCCGTCCCTTCATACCTTTTTACCCCGGCTGAGGCGACTGATTT
>LGGY01000242.1 GCA_001509335.1 Fidelibacterota bacterium 46_43 | reverse complement strand
ACAGCCAACCAACGACTAACGCCATATTCAGAATTTACGTGTGTTTATCATTCAACCATCTTTCAGCATCTATAGCGGCGGCACAGCCTGAACCGGCAGCTGTAACAGCCTGGCGATAGACCTTATCCTGGACATCTCCACAGGCAAAGACACCTTCAACACTGGTATAGGTTGATCCGGGTTTGGTTTTGATGTATCCGGTTTCATCCATATCCAATTGCCCCTTGAACGGGTCGGAGTTCGGTTTGTGTCCAATTGCCAGAAAAAATCCTGAACAGGGAATTTCTTCTGTTTTACCTGTCTTCACATTTTTTATACGGACTCCCGTCACACCGGCCTGGTTTTGTTCACCTAAAACTTCTTCAACAATGCTATCCCATTTGATCTCGATTTTAGGATCTTTCATTACCCGCTCGGCCATAATCTTTGAAGCTCTGAACTCATCGCGGCGGTGGATCACTGTTACTTTTTTACCAAACCTTGTCAGAAACAGAGCCTCTTCCATGGCCGTATCTCCGCCACCTACAACGACAATATCTTTATCCTTGTAAAAAAAACCGTCACAGGTTGCACAGGCACTGACACCATAACCTCGGAGTTTCTGTTCTGATTCGAGTCCTAAATATTTTGCCGAGGCTCCGGTGGCAATAATCACAGCCTCTGCCTGATACCTGGTATTATCATCAGTCCACACAGTAAAAGGGTGTTTTGAAAAATCAACCTTGTTCACCACTTTAAAATGGAGTTCAGCCCCGAATTTAACAGCCTGTTTCCGAAACAAATCCATCATTTCAGGTCCGTTTGTTCCTTCCGGAAACCCGGGATAATTTTCCACTTCATTTGTTGTCATCAACTGTCCACCCGGTTCCATTCCCTCCAGAACAAGGGGATTCAAACCAGCCCGTGCAGAATAAATAGCTGCTGTGAGTCCGGCAGGTCCCGATCCAATAATAATTACTTTTCGAATGTCTTCACTCATGCTTTTTTTCTCCAATTCAATAATCTTCAGCGGTGGGATTTACCCTTCTACAATAAGTTACAAAAAATGAGAGGTGAGAGGAGAGTTTAGAGACTGGTTGGGAGGAAGGGCGAGCTTGAATTTACAAAGCGATTCATTCCGTTGATAACCCTGTTAAAATAAAATAAGTGTTTTTTTAACCCGTTTCATTCCAATATTTGACCAACAAGTTCAAAGCGTATCTTATTCTTCAATAAAAGATCATTCCAAAAAAGGCATGATCTACCAACCTCAAACCCGGAACATACATCAGAAACAAAACGCTTACTCAAAACACAAAAGTCCAACTCAGGGGGGAAAAAATATTTGTCCTTATGACTTTCAACTCTCCACTTTTAACTCTTTCTCGCATTCAAGTGCAACCATATTTCGCACAGTTTGCCGTTCACGGAGAAGTTTCATTTTCCCGTCGCATGTAATCAAGACTTCAGGTATCTGGGGAAAAGAGTTATAATTGGTCAGGGACATAGAGGCACAATAGGCACCGGCAACACCCAAAGCCAGCAGGTCACCTATATGGGCTTCCGGAAGTTCCAGGGGTTGAATTCCTTCAGGATCTCCCGGGACCGGCGTAAAAATGTCTCCACTTTCACAACAGTGTCCTACAATCACAACCTTTTCCTTTTTTTCCTGTTCCATTTTGCCGGCAGGATAAATTTTAACCGGGTGTATAGACCCATAGAGTGTCGTGCGTGTTAAATCGTTCATCCCCGTATCCACTTTCAAAAAAGTAAATCCTTCTTTTCCCGTAGAGACCTTATCCATTACCTGTGCCAGCAAAATGCCTGATGCCGCCACCAAATAGGTGCCTGGTTCGATTTCCAGATCCAGTTTTCTGCCGGTTTCTTTGTAAAATGCCTTAAAAGCTTTTTTCACCGACTGTCCGATAATCTGCAAATCGGTCGTTTTTTCTGCCGGAGTCCGTGCAACCTTATACCCGCCCCCCAGATTCAGGGTTTTCACATCAGGAAATGCCCGTACTACCTCCAGACTCATGTCAACAACCCGCTGCCAAGTTTCAGGATCGCTGCCAGACCCGATATGGGTATGTAATTTGGTGATTTTCAGTCCATATTTTTCTGCAATCACACGGACATTGGGTATCCATTCATGCCAGATACCGAAACTGCTGGAAAGGCCCCCTACATTGGTCCGGTTGTTGTGTCCGGACCCAATGCCCGGATTGATCCGGATACTCACGGCACTCCCGGGGAAATCCCTTCCATAACGTTCAAGCTGCCGGCAAGAGGACGCATTAAACAGAACGCCTTGTTGGATTAAATCTTTCAAATTGGCAGGATATTCCTGGGCTGTGATCTGGATTTTTTTCCCATCGATACCGGCAAGGAGTGCCCGTTCAGCCTCATATCCTGAGCTGGCATCAAAATGGATGCCAAGATCGTTAAAAAGCCGCAAAATATAGGCATTGGAATTGGCTTTCATGGCATACCGGGCCCTGAAACCAAAGGCATGGGGAAAATGGAGCACCTCTTCAGCTGCACGGCGCAAACCCGTCTCATCATACACGTATACCGGAGTACCCACTGTTTCCTTCACTTGAAATGCCCGCTCTTTTGTCAGAAAATCAAATACGTTGTCCATAGTCTTCCTGTTGTTTTGATGTGAAATATACAAAGATTTTCCCATGAATCCGAATGCTGCAGACATTTCCGTGGAACTCCTCTTTCGTGGGTCGTAAATTTCTTTATGTCCGAAAAAAAACCTTTATATCTGATCATCCGCTTATCCTCCATGGGAGATGTCGCTCTCACCATGCCTGTCCTGGATTACCTTCTGACGCACAATGGCCCCTCCTGCGCAGACTATATCACAAAAAAAGCTTTCAAGCCCCTTATCGAACGTCATCCGGCAGTAAATCATGTTTATATCCCGGATGAGGATTTATCCATAGGAAAACTCCGGAGGATCATTCGAAAAAACAAATATCCTACTATTTTAGATTTGCATAAAAATCTGCGAAGTTATTTGCTGACTCTTGGATT
>LGGY01000096.1 GCA_001509335.1 Fidelibacterota bacterium 46_43 | reverse complement strand
AAATAACCTGAGTGCTTTTATTGCAAAAGAACTTAAAACAAACAATAATTATGTAAAGAATGAAAATCGATACCGGATGATTACCGCCGGATTATAAGATCCGGTTCAGCATCTGGTCGCACATATCCAGAATGAATGACCGGATATCCCGGTTTATCAATATGGAAAATCCCTCTTTGGCCCGGGTTGTTTTCTCCCGGGCCATTTCTTTTGCCCTTGAAATGACAGCCTCGGACCGCAATCCATTGTAAACGCTTTTAAATGTCTTCGGCGTTCGTTCCCGGGGGAGTGCACCAACCTGTTCTTCATACAATAAGTAAGGCAGTGTCTTTTTCCCGGATAGAAAGTCTGTTCCCACTGGTTTGCCGGTAATCTCTTCATCTCCCGTCACATCCAGAATATCGTCTATAAACTGAAAGGCTACTCCCAGCATCAGTCCCGCTTCTCCCAAATGGCACTGATCATCTTCCGTAGATCCTGCCAGCATGGCGCCGGATATACAGGCACTGCGAAACATCACGGCGGTTTTGGATTGGATGATTTCCAGGTATGTTTGAAAATTCAGGGTTTCTGGAGATGTTCTTTCTTCCAGTAATTGGCCTTCTGCCATTTTACGCAAATCTGACACACTTTTCTGGATCAGCCTTTCCGGAAGGCCAGATGTAAGGGCATAGGCTTCCACAAAAAGATAATCACCCGCCAGAATGGCAGAAGGGATGCCATGAGATGCGTATATAGTAGGTGCTCCCCGGCGTACCAAGGATTGATCAATCAGGTCATCATGAATCAGTGTTGCCGTGTGAATGAGCTCCAGGGAAGCCCCGGCTTTGTAGGCATTCCGGGCTATATCTTCAGGCCCTTCCATCCCCCGGAAAACAGCCATCAGTATCAGAGGACGTATCCGCTTCCCTCCATTTTGAATCAAACTTGCGATCATGGAATTCATAAGAGGATATTCAGATTGTCCCCGCTCACGAATCAGGGCTTCAAGGCTGTCCAGATCCTTCTGTAAAATAGCCGGTAGAGAAAATGATCCGGGGAACTGCCTTAACATGGAATGTTTCATGTATGGAATTTATCAAATCCTCCGGGAGAAACAAACCAGAAGTGATTTTGGACGTTGAGTTGCAATGGGCAGTCGGCAGTGGACAGTCGGTAGTCATCAGCAGATTGATTCGATTGATTTGATTGATTCGCCAGGAGCGCAGCGATGATCCGTCATCGAGTGAATCCGCCCAAGGCTGTTTTGTATCGAAGTACGGTCACTAAGTAGACCACCATCTGGCGGGTGTATCGAAGTGCATGTCTTCTCTTCATTATAAATTCATAAAGTTAAAATGAATTCTTTCAGATTATTTCGAGATTAACAGGATAAATGATTATATTTTTCACAGTATTCAAAAGATATAAGAGGTACAAAATGAAAAAAGTATTCAAGTGGAGTATTTTCCTGCCAACAATAATGATTTTCTTCTCATGTGCACAGGAAACGATGGACCCGCCGGTTGCTCCGAGGATTGAAAAAAAGGTGGAAGCCTTCGGGGATATACGGGTAGATCATTATGACTGGCTGAAAGACAAACAGAATCCGGAGGTTATCCGGTATCTGGAGGCAGAAAACGACTATGCAGACTTTATCCTGAAAGACACCCGGAAGCTGCAGAAAAAACTGTATAGGGAAATGATCGGGCGGATGCAGGAAACAGATATGTCCGTCCCTGTTAAACAGGATGATTATTACTATTACAGCCGGACGGAAAAAGGAAAACAATACAGCATCTATTGCCGGAAAAAAGGTTCTTTGGATCACAAGGAAGAGATCTATTTTGATGCCAACACACAGGCTGAGCATAGTGATTTTTATTCATTGGGACTTTTAAGCGTGTCTGTCAATCACCAGAATCTTGCCTTTGCTGAAGACCGGAATGGCTCGGAAGTATATACCCTGCGTTTTAAAAATCTTGAAAAGGATTCCCTCTATTCCGAAGTCATCGACAGTGTAGCCGGCGGGGTATGGGCTACGGATAACAAAACTTTTTTCTATACAACCATCGATTACACACACCGTCCGTGGCGGGTTTACCGGCATACTCTAGGAACATCTCCTTCGGAAGATGTGCTGGTCTATGAAGCCCCGGACATGGCCTATTATGTAGATATTGACCGGTCCAAAGACAAACAGTATCTCTTTATCAATTCTGTGAGTAAAATTACCTCTGAAGTGTTATACCTGGAAACAGAGACTCCCTTTGAAGATTTCACACTGTTCGCACCCCGCAAACGGGGCGTGGAATACACCCTGGAGCACCGTAAAGGGTCCTTTTATATCCTGACTAACATAGACGATCAGAAAAATTTTGTCATCCTCCGTCAGCCGGTATCAGCACCGGCTTTTACACAGACCGTAATGGTGTATGAACACCATCCGGAGGTGAAAATCACCGGTCTGGATATGTTTGAGGATTATCTTGCCGTCTACAAAACCGGGAATGCTCGGGCTATGATTGATGTGTATGCTTTTGAGGATAAAGAAGCCCACACCATTTCCTTTCCGGAAGAAACATATACCGCCCGGGGAACAGGAAATCCGGAATATACATCGGACGCATTGAGAATTTACTATACCTCTCTTCTCACTCCTGAAACGGTTTATGAATATAATATGAAGACCCGGAACCTCTCCCTGCTGAAACAAAAAGAGGTCCGCGGCGGCTGGGACCGTCACGATTATACCACCGACCTTTTATGGGTCACAGCCCGTGACGGGGCAGAAATACCTGTTTCAATTCTTTATCCGAAAGGATTTAAAAAAAATGGGACTCAGCCCCTGTTTCTGTATGGATACGGAGCATACGGAATTGCCATGACTCCCTATTTTTCCTATGCCCGCTGGAGTCTTGTGGATCGGGGATTTGCTTATGCCATTGCCCATATACGGGGCGGAGGAGCCAAAGGCGAATACTGGTATGAAGACGGGAAATGGCTGAAGAAAAAAAATACCTTTACCGATTTTATTGATGT
>LGGY01000095.1 GCA_001509335.1 Fidelibacterota bacterium 46_43 | reverse complement strand
ATCTCATAAAAGGAAGGATAATCATCGGACTCACGGACAGTGACTCCTTTTTTGAGTGCTTTCCGAAAAGCGGTCCGTGTTGTCGGGCGGAATTTTGCAATATTTTCTTCAATAGATTTCTCAAGGAACAATACAGAAGATATATCCCGTTTCAGGTAGCGAAAATGATGTCTGAATAAAGCAAATTCAGCATAATTGGATAAGCGTTTATTATATATAATTGGGGGAATAGTGATAATAACACGGCTGAAATTTTCCTGTTGAAGATAATGGATAAAGGATTCTGTGATTTTCAGGTGCATATCCAGGGACATATCGTGGGGCTGGACAAATCCTCCATAACTGGATCCCCGATGTGAATGGAGGATTTTCATGCCGGCCTGTTCGTATTCTACAGCCGGAAGCAATGAAACCGGCTTTTCATCATGGAGGAAAACCAGCGAGTGGTCTGTAAAACGGCCTTCCGGATGATAATTTAGAAAAGTACGTTCATGAAAAAGCGTACCGTTATTCGATTCTTTTACAAATGAATCCCAGAACGGGTGATGATCCGGATGAAAACGTTCGATGGTCACGGGGTGTTTACCAGTCCTCATAAAATATACTTCCCCCCTTCTTCCGGTCATAAGATTTGAAACCGCTTTCTCCAAGGAGTTCCACCATCTGAGTGATCATTTTTGGATGTCCGCACAGAAAAACAGCAGTATTTTCCGGTGTAATTTCGGAATGCCACAGATCATCAACAATTCCTTCATTCCACATATCCTGGACGAAGCCCGTTTTACCGGACCAGGGAATTTTTTCACGATCCTGATGGCTGATTACCGGCACATAGAAAAAATTGTCACACAAACGTTCCAGATGTTCCAATTCGGCACGGAACCCCAGATCTCCGGAATTCAGGGCTCCATGAATCACAGAAATTTTCTGTTTGTTCCGGCAGAGTGTTTCAGAACGTATCATACTCATATAGGGGGCCAGACCGGTTCCGGTTGCGATAAATAAAATGTTTTTATCTTTTTCCACCGCATCCAGAGTAAGCATTCCCCGGAGTTTGGGAAACATGTAGAGTTTATCACCTGTTTTCAAGGCAAAGAGTCTGGGGGTCAGTTCACCGGAATAGACTAGACGGATGTAAAATTCAATATATTTCTTTTGGTCCTTACTGGAGGATGCAGAATAGGGCCTGCGAATCCAGGTGTTGGGGTCCTCCCTTTCCGGTGGTTCAGCTTCGGGTACGTGTGGGGCATGAGTTGGAAGAGCCAGCATGGTAAATTGCCCGGGTTTAAAGGAAGATAATTCCCACCCTACGGGAACAACCCGCAGAATCATCAGAGCAGGGGAAATATTGATTTTCTGACCGACAACGGCATTATATTCTGTTTCCATCCTTAAAACCTCATAAGGTCTTGATACATTTTAATATAGTTTTGTGCTGCTTTTTTCCATGAAAAATCCATGGACATCCCCGATTTCTGGATATGGATCCACTCATCCTTATTTAAAAAGGCCTGATACGCCCTATCCAGTGTTCGTAAAAAGGCTGGACAATGGTAGGGTTCGAAAAGAAAGCCGGTTTGCAAATCGGAACTGTCGATGATGGTGTCAGCCAATCCACCGGTCCGGTGTGCCAAAGGCGGTGTGCCATATTTCAAGGAATACATTTGGCTTAACCCACAGGGTTCGAATGACGAGGGCATGAGGAACAGATCCACACCGGCCTGGATTTTATGAGCCAGTTCTTCATTGAATGAGGTATTCAGATAAAGACGGTCGTAATCTTCCCTGGCCAGCGATTCCCACAGTTCCTGTAATTCTTTATCTCCGCTGGCAAGAATGATGAGTTTTACGGGACGCTTTTTCAGCTCTTCCCAACATTCCAATAGAAGTTTGAAACCTTTTTGCTCCGTCATCCGGGCCACCATGCCGCAAATCATGGTTTTATCATCGGCTTCCATTCCCACACGCTTTAGAAGTCCTTCACGATTAACGGCTTTGTCTTCAAGGGTTTCTATTGTGTAATTTTTGTAAATCAGAGAATCGGTTTCCGGATTCCAGTAACTGTAATCCGCTCCGTTTAAAATACCTTTAAATTTATAACTTACTGCCTGAAGGACATCAAAGAGTCCATAAGAATATTCGGGGTTTTCCAGCAGTTCCTTCGCATATTTGGGACTGACGGTATTGATGACATCTGAAAACTCCATTCCGGTCTTGACAAAATTTGTTTTTCCATAAAACTCAAGGGGACTCAGAGCATAGAAAGCATTTTCACTAATGCCGCCTTTAAAAAGGACCGATGCGTCATACACACCCTGAAACAAGAAATTATGGAGGGTTAACACACATTTTGAGTAACTGAAGTAGGGTGACATTTTAAAGTTGGTGCGGATCAGAGCGGGGATCAGGGCCGTGTGAAAATCGTGGACATGTACAATATCGTGATAAAGTTCAAGACTTTCGACGGAACGGATAACCGCCAGTTGAAAAAACATCCACATGTCCCCTTCATCTTCAAAGGGAACATTATTGGGATGGGAATAAATACCATCCCGGTTGAAAAAGCGGGGACAGTTGACAAAATAGACCACAGCAGAAGGCGTATCGGGAAGAATATATTTGTACAGAGTAAAAGAAATGTCATCATTCCCAAGATGAACCCGGAGGTTCTGATTCTTCAGAACCTGCTCAGAGGGGAATTTCACTTTATCCATACAGCTATAAAAAGGCATGAAAAGACAAATCTCATGGCCATAGGGGGGTAAATGACGTAACAAAGCACCGACCACATCCGCCAAGCCTCCGACTTTGACAAATGGAACGGCTTCTGCGCTGGCCATTACAATTTTCAAGAGTCAGACCTCCTGATTGGTTTAAAGATTTTTAACTGAAAAAGAAAATGAGAGTTTTTGTGTTTTACCCGGTTCAATACGCACGTTCCAGAGGGGCAAAATGGCAGTGCTCTGGAATATTTTTTCTTTGCCGGAGGCTTTCTGAAGGATGGTATATACAGGATAAGTCAGGAGACGAACAGG
>LGGY01000094.1 GCA_001509335.1 Fidelibacterota bacterium 46_43 | reverse complement strand
CGAACCTGGTTTTCATAATTGCCTGTAAACGTATATGAGACACCTTCCGGAATATCCAGAAACCCGTCTTTTGTCATTTTTTCCAAATATGTCCGTGCATTCTCAACCACATCCACTTCGGCATATCCGTCTTCTTTATCGAAAATCACATAACTAACGGGAAATGTGTTCTCACTTTTAATCATCTGGGGACCCCGGATATATTCTACGGAAGCCAGTTCGCCGAGAGGGATGGAAATTCCGGACGAAGCTGGAATCAGGATATCTTCAAGAGCCGCAGGATTATCCCGGAATTCACGGGCGTAGCGCACTCTTACCGGATACCGTTCCCGTCCTTCAACCGTATTCGTCTGAGGTATTCCGCCGATCAGGGAACTCACCGCCGATTGAAAATCCATCATCTGGATTCCATACCGGGCCAGGGCGGATCGATCAGGATGGATTTCCAGGTAAGGTTTTCCTACAACACGGTCAGCAAAAACCGAGGTTGCTTTCACCCCTTCAACGTGCTGAAGGTGTAATTCCAGATTTCTGCCGGCTTCTTCTATGCTTTCCAGATCCGGTCCGAACACTTTAATTCCCATGGGAGCCCGCATACCCGTCTGAAGCATCACCAACCGGGTTTGAATAGGCTGAAGTTTGGGTGCTGATGTCAATCCCGGAAAAGCAGTCACTTTAATAATCTCATCCCAAATATCATCCGGGGAATAAATATGGTCCCGCCATTGCCGAAAGTATTTTCCTTTCGGATCAGGTATAAGCATATTTTTATCCATTTCACGATACGGGTCCTGTCCGGGATGATAGGTTGTGCCGTCCGCTAAAATATATGCTCCCTCCCTGTTTATTTTAAAACGGCGTCTGTGACCTTTTTCATCCAGAATAAACTCCGATTTATAATTGATCACATTTTCGAACATGGAAATGGGAGCCGGATCAAGGGCCGAATTCACTCTTCCCCATTTTCCAACGACCATATCCACTTCAGGAATGGCATTTACACGCCGGTCAATAAACCGGATTATATCCACATTTTCTTCCACACCTGAATGGGGCATAGTTGTGGGCATCAGGAGAAAAGAACCTTCATCAAGAGCCGGCATAAATTCTCTGCCCAATCCCGGAAAAACGGCCCTGATTCGATTTCCTAAACCGGATTCAGGAATGAACGGCAGAATACTACCTGCACCAAACCAGGACAACGAGCCCCACAAAATCACAAGAAGTGGCAAACTTAAAAATGCAGCTTTATGTTGGAGTGCCCAGGCCAGAATCTGTTGATAAAAGATGATAACTGACCCTAATATACCAATGACAAAGAGAAGAATTGATGCGACAAAGAGAAAATTTACAGTTGTGGAATTCTGCGCCCCCAAAGGCACCCACATACTGCTGAGAAACCGGATCAAAACAAAGAGAAGTAGCCCTACATTGATGAAAGACGGAACTTTTTTCCATGATTTCTTCCACTTTTCGGAATACATCGTGTTAATGCTGTAAAGAATGAGAGCTATTCCTGTTAATGTATGGCCTAAAAGAATAAGTCCCAATCCGGCAAGCCCCAGAAGAATATTCAGGACTTTTCGTACAGCTTTCCGCTGAATCCTTAAAGAAAAAATCATATATGCCAGTGAAGGCAGAAGCATCAATCCAAGCAATATTGCGGATATCATGGCAAATGTTTTCGTAAATGCCAACGGTTTGAAAAGTTTTCCTTCCGCCGCTTCCATGGTAAAAACAGGCAGAAAACTGATCACAGTCGTTGTTATGGCTGTTATCACGGCCGGAGCCACTTCCACTGTCGCATTGTAAATCGTGGTTTTCAACGTTTTTCCGGACGGATTGCTATCTTCTAATTCAGTTACATGGCGGATAATATTTTCCGAGAAAACAATACCCACATCCACCATCACACCGATGGCAATAGCAATTCCGGATAAGGCGACAACATTGGCATCCACATTGAAAGTGCGCATGAAAATAAACGTAGCCAGAACACCTACCGGAAGAAGACCGGAGATAAGAATTGATGCCCGGAGATTCATCACCAGGATCAGAACCACAATGATACTGATTATAATTTCCAGTGTGAGTGCTTCTTCAAGGGTTCCCAGGGTTTCATGAATCAATCCGGTTCTATCGTAAAAAGGGACGATTGTGACTTTTGAAACAGTTCCGTCCTCCAGAGTTTTGGATGGCAGTCCGTTGGAAATTTCCCCAATCCTTTCCGTTACACCGGTAATTACCTCAAGGGGATTGGCTTCATATCCGGCAACCACTACACCACCGACAGCTTCTACCCCGCTCTTATCCAGTCCGCCCCGGCGGGAAGCCGGTCCGAATTGAACTCTGGATACATCCTTAATACGAACAGGAACGTTGTCACGGACAGTGATCACACTGTTTTCCAGATCCTCAAGACTCTTGATATAACCCAAAGACCTGATCAGATATTCCGCCCTGTTAAATTCCAGGGTACCCGCCCCAGCATCCCGATTACTGTTTTTTACTGCCCGGATAATTTGGGCAGCATTCACCCCGTAGGCTTTCATGGCATTGGGGTCAATATCCACCTGATACTCTTTAACAAAACCTCCAACGGAGGCAACTTCCGACACACCTTTTACAGAAGAGAGGGCGTATTTTACATAAAAATCCTGTATAGACCGGAGTTCCTGCGGATCCCATCCCCCTGTAGGTTCTCCCTTTTCATTTCTGCCTTCCAGCGTGTACCAGTAAATTTGCCCCAAAGCCGTGGCATCGGGTCCCAGGGCGGGAGAAACATCACCGGGTAAAAGATCTGCAGGTAATGAATTGAGTTTTTCAAGGATACGTGTCCGGCTCTGATAAAAATCCATATCCTCTTCAAAGATCAGATAAATGGTAGAGAGTCCGAACATCGAGCTTCCCCGGATCGTTTTAACACCCGGTATTCCCAATAATGCCGTTGTAAGGGGATATGTTATCTGATCTTCAATATCGCGGGGCGAATTTCCAGGCCATTCCGTATAAACGATTTGCTGATTCTCACCAATATC
>LGGY01000093.1 GCA_001509335.1 Fidelibacterota bacterium 46_43 | reverse complement strand
GACCTGACCATGTTTTATAAGCAACTCAATAACTATGTTCAGGAACGGAATATTTATGCGACACCGACCGTGTATGCTACCTTTGTGAATGGCGATTTCGGAACGGTAAAAGGTTTTTCCTTTGCGTATAATCTCCGCCGAACCCAGAATTTGCGCATGTCCCTGAATTATACCCTCCAGTGGGCTGCGGGGACAGGTTCCACATCTGACGGACAATATAAAATTGTCTGGCAGGGCGGAAACTTTCCCACCTATGTGGCACCCCTGGATTTTGACCAGAGACATACAGGTTCAGTCAACCTGGATTACCGGACAGGCAATAAGGACATCATCAAAAACTTTGGTGTCAATGCCCTGTTAACCTTTGGTAGCGGTCGACGCTATACTCCCACAGTCGTGGTATCCGAAGTGTTCCCGCCGACGTCCAACACACCGGTTGCCGCCATTAATTCAGGAACGATGCCCTGGACGTTTCAGACGGATGTTTCCATTGACAAGAGCTTTTATCTTGGTGGAAAAACACAGTTAACCACCTATCTGTCCATCATCAATCTCTTAAACCGGGATAATGTCCGGAATGTCTATTCCGGAACCGGGAACCCCGATGATGACGGATACCTGGTAACGCCCGCCGGTCAGGCTCTTGCGGATACAGACCTGAAAGTGAAGGCTTATAAAGCCCGGCTCAGCAATCCGTTCAATTATGAAAATGCACGCCAGGTCCGGCTTGGTGTGAGGTTAAACTTTACAGCCGGTCGATAAGAGGAGAGATAAATGAATACGTATTACAAACGACTATTATGGATTTCTCTGATCGGCCTGATCTTCGCTGCTACAGCATTCGGAGCTAAGCCGACTGGGAAATATTATATGGGCACATTCTTCAAACAGTCTATCCTGGAATTTAAACGGTTCGACGGTAACCGTATCCGGACCTGGACCTATAATAATGGAGAATGGGTCAGTTCAGGTGTTACATCTGACTCGGGACTCGAGTGGCCGAAAGGATCCGGGAAATATGCCGTATTTCAATCGGGTATGTGGTTGGCCTCGGGAAAAGTAAAAGAACCCGGTTCAGCAACTTTTAAGGAAGAGATCCGGACGGCTGCCGCGGAATATACCGTGGAATTCCAGCCGGGACAGATTCTCTATATGGATACCGTGAACAATGTTGAAGTCCCCATGAGCGAATATCCTAAAGCCAATTGTGCCTGGATTGCTCAAAACCCTGAAGATCCTAAATACCGGTATATCAAGGTAAATAAAAATGATACCCTTGCTCAGAATTATCTGAACTGGCCGGCGGATCAGGGGGCACCTGTGGATGAAAATGGTAAACCCGAGATTCTGGGTGACCAGATGATGTGGAGCGTGTATAATGATGCCAACCCCACATTACATTCACAACTCTTCGATTCCAAACCGATGGGATTGGAAATTCAGACCAGCATGTTTGGATTCAACCGGAATGACCCCTTGGGAGATATTCTGTTTGTGAAAAACCTTATCATCAATAAATCCGATAATCACTATGCCGATATGTATGTGGCCATGTGGTCGGACCCCGATGTGGGTGATGCCAATGATGATCTGGTGGGTGTCGATACAAACCTGGTATTGGGCTACTGCTTCAATGGCGGGGTCAATGACAAGTATTACGGAATTACACCTCCGGCAGTCGGGTATGACTTCTTTCAGGGGCCCCACGTCCAAAGTCCCGGTGATACAGCTTACTGGTCCGGTGTTCCAAGACCCGGCTGGAAAGAACTGGGTGTGACATCCTTTATCAAATACATCAACGGCGACGCGATTCTCTATGACCCTGAAACTAAGGAAGAGTGCTGGAATGTGATGACTGGACTCACCCCGGCCGGTAAGGATTTTATAAATTCTAAGACCGGTGAAACGTCCAAGTTTATCGCCAGTGGCGATCCGGTGACTGGTGAAGGCTGGCTGGATATTCATGATGATCCGCCGGGTGACCGCCGGTTCCTCATGAGCTCGGGTCCCTTTGAAATGGCTCCCGGTGATACACAGGAAATCGTGGGCTCCATTATCATTGCTTCCGGTAGTGATAATTTGAGCGCAATTACAGCTATGAAATATTACGACCGGTTTGCCCAGAATGCCTTTGATTCCAACTTTGAACTGGCCACACCACCCCAGCCGGAAGTGGAGGTGACAGAACTGGATAAAGGAGTTTTGCTTACATGGGACAAAAATGCTGACGAAGTCCAACATTATCAGTATAAAACCGCGTCAGCAGATTACCGTTTTGAAGGGTATAACGTCTATCAGGGTGAATCCATGACGGGTCCCTGGAAACGGATTGCCACCTATGATGTGAAAAACGGCATTACCATGATTGTGGATGATAAATTCGACCAGAATTATGGAATGGTCCTTCAGCAGCCGGTCCAGTTCGGAACCGATGCCGGAGTGGAAAATCACATCTACATTACCAAGGATGCACTTCGGGGCAATGTAGCCCTGATTAACAACCGGAAATACTATTTCGCCGTATCCTGTTATATTTATGATAACGATGCGTTGCCGAAAGTGGTAGAGTCGGCTCTGGAAGGCTATCTTGCCATTCCCCGCCCCTATCCGGCACTGAATCTGGATTATCATGCAGCTTACGGAGATACTATTGCGGTAGAAAACCTGGGTGGCCAGGCGAATGCCCTGATTGTTCCCAAAGTGGTAAACCCAGCATCCCTGACAGGTGAAACCTATGAAATTCGTTTCGATTCGCTGGATGCAACGGAAGATGTTTACTTCATCAATGAGGATGGGGAGCAGGATACAACCACAACGAATCTTTACTGGTCTTTGAATGTGGTTGATCCCACTAAATCCTATGGGCAGGATGGATATGTGGTCCGTTCGGTCATCCCGAAAGAGACTGATTTTTTTTCTTACTCAACAAATAGGTTCTATGATGGATTCTCACTCATCGTCCGGGATATAGCAACACAATTGGTCCCCAAGATCACAAATCCATTCCGGGAATTGACACAGACCATTCCAGCCGGACTTGATTCG
>LGGY01000092.1 GCA_001509335.1 Fidelibacterota bacterium 46_43 | reverse complement strand
TAGACCTGATCCGCCAGAAATGGTTGAAGAATGATTATCAGGGGATTCTCTTCCAGTACAACCTGCACCCTATCAACAACATAGACATAACCATGGGAACCGAAGCCCGTTTTTACCAGTCCGACCATTTCGGAAGTGTCACTTCGCTGGAAAATGTTCCCCTGTCACCACCTGATGATCATAAATACTATTATTCGGACAGTTATAAAAATTCAGTTTCTTTCTATCTTCATACCGTTTACAAGCTCAGGGAAAACCTGAGTTTACTTACGGATCTGCGTTTTCTTTCCCATTTCTATACATTTGACCAGGATCAGATGGGTGCTTTCAAGGGATATGAATACACATTGAAATATCTGTTTCTGGATCCCCGTTTGGGTATCATGTGGGAAGCGGCCGAAGGATTGACACTCTTTGCCAATATTTCCACCGCTCACCGCGAACCGGCGGATTCGGATATTTATGACCAGTCCGATCCCGATGCAGAACCGGCCATCCGATGGACAGATTCAGAATATGCTGATCCGCTGGTGAAAGAAGAACAGCTGATACATACCGAACTGGGTATTGATTATTCCAATGACCGGTTATCCGCTGCCCTGAACCTGTACAGGATGGATTTTCGGCATGAGTTGATTCCCATTGATTACCGGTACCGGGATGACGATAATATCCTCAAAGGGAATGTACCCAAAACCATTCATCAGGGCATCGAGACAGATATTGCATTCCGGTTCAACCGCCATGTATCCATCCGTTCCAATCTAAGCTACTCCCATAATTCGTTTGTTGAATTTTTTGGAGATGCCCTGGGTTGGAGCGGATACGGATCCATTGCAGATTATTCGGGGAAAACCATTCCCGGATATCCGTCTCTCATGGCCAACATAAGCGGAACATTCAGACTGGGAGGATATTCATTAAACCTGGATGTGCAATATACCGGTAAACAATATATCGATTTTTCCAACACAGAAGAAGCGGCAGTATCACCACATACCGTCGTAAATATGGCCATAATCCTGCCATTGATTCAATCCCGTGCCGGAAATCTGACTATAGATGCAAAAATCTACAATCTCTTTGATACCTTGTATGAAACCTTTGGATACAATTATTATCTGGATTCCGATACACGTATTGATGTCTACTGGCCGGCAGCCACAAGGAATTACTTTTTGACGGCCACCTGGCACATCAAAACCGGTTTATGATGGGATTAACTCATAGTCCCAGTGTTTCAGACTTCCCAATGAAAAGACATGTGGTATCCCCTTCTTTTTTAAAAGTTCCACGGCAAGGGACGATTTAAGGCCGTTCTGGCAGTATACCACAACGATTTTATTCTTTGGGATTGAATGAACCTTTTGCTCCAAATGGGAAAAAGGGAATGAAAGGGCACCGGGAATGTGTCCTTCAATGTACCGGTCCGGAGATCTCAGATCCAAAATAAAAAGATCCTCCGGTGTATTTAGAAAAATTTCACGCAATTTATGTCCATGAATCACAGGAAATGTTTTGATTCTGTGAGGCATGATATCTTACCTGTTTTGAAATTTTGCAGCTTTAACCGTATTCACCATAAGCATTGCAATGGTCATCGGTCCCACGCCACCGGGAACGGGCGTAATGGCAGAAGCAATCTCCGATGCTTCATCAAATTTCACATCACCGACCAGACGATATCCCTTATCAGTTGAAGGATCATCCACCCGGTTCATGCCCACATCGATGACAACCGCACCGGGTTTGATCATATCGCCGGTAATAAATTCCGGCACACCGGCAGCAACGATAAGAACATCCGCCATGCGTGTGATACTCCCCATATCCCGGGTCCGAGTATGGCAAATGGTTGCTGTGGCATTGGCATCCTTCTTTTTCTGGTAAAGCATATTCAGCATGGGTTTACCGACGATATTGCTCCGACCTACTACGACGGCATGTTTCCCTTCCAGAGATATCTTATAGTAACGGAGGATTTCCATAATTCCGGCAGGTGTGCAGGGCTGAAAGCCCTCTTCATCCAAAATAAGCCGACCCACATTTTCCGGATGAAAACCATCCACATCCTTTTCCGGACGGATCCGGTGAATAATTTCTGAAGCATCCAGTTGCCTGGGCAGGGGCATCTGGACCAGAATACCGTGGAATTTGGGATCATGGTTCAGTTTATCAATAGTGGTATTCAATTCTCTTTGGGATAGATCTTCAGGCAGAGTGATGGTCTTGGAAAAAATTCCCAACTTTTCACAGGTCCGGCCTTTATTTCTCACATACACCTTCGATGCCGGATCTTCCCCCACCAGAACCACAGCCAGTCCGGGATAGATATTCTCATTCTTCAGGGCATCCACTTCATGTTTTGCCGATTCTTTAACGGATTGGGCCACTTCTTTCCCGTTTAGAAGCATCGCTTTCATGGTGTCTCCTCTCTTTTATTTCGCATAGCTGACGGACCGGTGCTCCCGGATAACCGTCACTTTTATCTGTCCCGGATAGGTCATTTCATTCTGGATTTTTCCGGCAATATCATCGGCCAGCAGATCTGCATCCCGATCGTCCACGGAGTCCTGTTCCACCATCACCCGGACTTCCCGGCCGGCCTGAATAGCATATGTTTTACTTACACCTGAAAAACTGTTTGAAATTTCTTCCAGCTTTTCCATCCGATGGATATAGCTTTCCAGGGTTTGGCCACGTGCACCTCTTCGGGAACCGCTGATGGCATCGGCCGCCTGGACCAGTGCAGAAATGGGATGAATCATTTCCACTTCGTCGTGATGACTTTCAATGGCATTCACCACAATCTTGTTTTCACCGTTCCGGCGGGCAATTTCACCACCGATCAGGGCATGAGTCCCTTCAACATTCCGGTCGTAAGCTTTTCCCAGGTCATGCAAAAAACCTGCCCGTTTGGCCAGTGTCCCGTCAAATCCCAGTTCAACAGCCATCAAACCTGCAAGCCAGCCCACTTCAATAGAGTGTTTCAGGACATTTTGTCCATAGCTGGTCCGGTATTTCAGCCGGCCGATAAAATGCATCATTTCAGGATT
>LGGY01000149.1 GCA_001509335.1 Fidelibacterota bacterium 46_43 | reverse complement strand
TCATAAAATATTTCTTCGATTTCGGGGGTAAAGAAATATAAATAATTATAAATCACATAAAAAGCGTTTTTGGTTAAGCAGTCAGGTTATTACAGGTTTTACACACCCCTAAATCACCTCTCCAGAGGGGACTTTTTCGCCCGCACCGTCCATTGACGCACCCAACCAAGTCCAGCCTCGCAGCAGCGTTTGAACACCAAACAAAATGAGTTGCTTGAATTCTATGTATCGGTCATCGAGTGAATCCGCCAAAACGGATTTTTATCGAGATACCGGTCACTGAGCAGGCCGTCGTCAGGCGGGCGTATTGTTTCATAATATTGACAAAAAAAGCCTGCACTTCAGGCAGGCTTTCAACATTTGATTTCAGTTTACGGACTTATTCGCCCGCAGGTGTCCATACCGTTGAACGGCCGACAAGTCCCCATTTATCCAGTGACCCTTTTACATTCAGATTTCCCTCTTCATCAAGCCACATATTACAATTGTAGGTCTTCCCGCTTTCCGGATCATATATACGCCCCCTTTCCCATTTCTCATTTTTTTCATCATAGGAAAATCCCCATACAATTTCAAGACCCAGGATAGGACGAAGCTGGAGTTTATCATCGGGATTGTTTCGGTCATATTTGGTTTTCCCGGCATCTGGATCATCGGCGGGGTAGACTTCTTCTTCCAGCCAGACAATCTTTCCCCGGTACTCATTTTTGTCACGGACAATTTCTACCTTGGAATCGTTTCCTTCCGTGTACCACAATCCGAGTACATCATCACCCGACGCAGCATACAGTGGAAAAGCCAAACTCATTAAAAAAAGAACCAGAGATGCACGTGCGATTTTTTTCATTATTCCCTCCTGTTACAGGTTATTTATAGTAATATACGAAGTTCTAATGGCATAATAAAACTGTCATAATGGCTCATTTATTGCATCTAAATTGTCAACATGACAGATATTCTTTTTTTGGCATTTTATTTGTCTATTATTTATGTAAAAAGAAAGGAGTGAGGCAATGAATTTTGATAAATATACTGAAAAGAGCAGAGAAGCGATTCAACATTCTCAGTTTGTTGCAGAAGAATACGGACAGGAAGAAATTCTTCCGGTCCACCTGCTGTATGCATTACTGACACAGGAAGACGGACTGATCCCACGGCTGATTCAACTGAGTGATGTGTCTTTGGAGGGCTTCATCCAAAAAGCAGAGTCACACATCCGCCAGCTCCCCCGCCTGGGAAAAGTTACCCAGGGGCGACTGGGACGGGAGATGGTGCTGGTATTAAGAGACGCAGAAAAAATTTCTATTCGCATGAAAGACGACTATGTGAGTGTGGAACACCTCTTTTTAGCCCTGATGGACCAGGAAAGTCTAACCGGATTATTTACTGAATTGGGTCTGGACAAGGACAACTTTTTGTCTGTCCTCCAAAAAGTTCGAGGTGGTCAGACCGTCCGGGATGAAAATCCTGAATCAAAATATGAAGCTCTGGAACGGTTTGGTGTGGATTTAACGCAGCGGGCCCGTGACGGGAAACTGGATCCAGTGATCGGCAGGGATGAAGAAATCCGTCGGACTATTCAGGTTCTTGCGCGCCGAACAAAAAACAATCCGGTATTAATCGGTGAACCCGGTGTGGGAAAAACAGCCATTGTTGAAGGATTGGCACAGCGGATAGTCAATGCGGATGTTCCGGAATCCCTGAAAAACAAACGTATTATCATGTTGGATATTTCATCGATCCTGGCAGGAGCAAAATACCGGGGAGAATTTGAAGACCGGTTCAAGGCCGTATTGAAAGAAGTGGAGAAATCCAATGGTCAGATTATTTTATTTATCGATGAATTGCATCTTATTGTCGGAGCGGGGAATGCCGAAGGTGCTGTAGATGCCGGTAACATGTTGAAACCGGCACTGGCCAGGGGTGTTTTGCACTGTGTAGGAGCCACAACCCTGAATGAATATCAAAAATATATCGAAAAGGATTCCGCACTGGAACGCCGGTTTCAGAAAATTTATGTGGGTGAGCCTTCCGTGGAAGATACTATCTCCATTCTTAGGGGAATCAAGGATAAATACGACATCCACCATGGGGTCAGGATAACCGATGCAGCCCTGGTAGCCGCGGCACGACTTTCAAACCGTTATATTTCTGACCGCTTTCTTCCGGATAAGGCCATTGACCTGGTAGACGAAGCGGCTTCCCGACTGAGAGTGGAAATTGACAGCATGCCAGAAGAACTGGATGAACTTGAGCGCCGCCGTGTTCAGCTTGAGATAGAAAAACAGGCCCTGAAAAAAGAAAAAGATGCCCGTTCAGTTGAGCGGTTGAAAAAACTGGATCAGGATCTGGCCGATCTTAACCGGAAACTGGAAAACCTGAAAGACAAGTGGATGGCCGAAAAATCACTCATTCAGGGCATTCAACATCTGAAAGGCAGCATCGACAAGCTGAAGGCAGAGGAAACAGATGCTGAACGCCGGGGTGACTATGAAAGAGTGGCACAAATCCGTTACGGGGCCCTGGTGGATATGCAGAAAAAACTGGAAAAAGAAAAGGGAAAACTGGAAAAACTCCACTCTGAATCCCCCCTGCTAAAAGAAGAAGTCGACGAGGAAGATATCGCCGAAGTCGTCAGCCGGTGGACGGGAATTCCTGTAAACCGGATGCTTCAATCTGAAAATGAACGACTATTAAGCCTGGAAGAACACCTTCACGAACGGGTTGTGGGGCAGGATCAGGCACTGGAGGCCGTGTCGAATGCCATCCGCAGAAGCCGGAGCGGACTTGCAGATGAGAACCGGCCTATCGGATCATTCCTCTTTCTGGGTCCCACAGGTGTGGGAAAAACAGAACTTTCCCGGGCTCTGGCAAATTTTCTCTTTGATGATGAAAATGCCATGATAAGGCTGGATATGTCCGAATTTATGGAACGGCACTCTGTGGCCCGCCTGATTGGTGCACCTCCTGGATATGTAGGATATGAAGAAGGTGGAAAACTGACAGAAAGCATCCGCCGCAGACCCTATTCGGTCATTCTTCTGGATGAAATAGAAAAAGCCCATCCGGATGTCTTCAATATTTTGCTCCAGATACTGGATGATGGACGACTGACTGACGGGAAGGGAAGAACGGTGGACTTCCGCAACACGCTGATCATTATGACCTCAAATCTCGGATCAGATCTGGGGAGGGAGGTCTTTGAAAAGGGCACCTCATACGATACACTGGATCCCCGTTTACGCGACCGGATACGGCAACATTTTAAGCCGGAGTTTATTAACCGGATTGATGAGATTATGACATTTCATGCTTTAACACGTGTACAATTAAAAGAAATTGTGGATATCCAGTTTAAAAGAGTACAGAAAAGACTCAGCATACAAAACATTCATGTTGAGCTGGATGAGAGTGCCCGGGATTATCTGGCCGAAAAGGGATATGATCCTGATTTCGGTGCCCGCCCCCTCAAACGCCTGATCCAGCGGGAAGTGGAAAACCGGCTGGCCCAGCACCTTTTGGAAGGCAAGATTATCCCTGGGAAAAAATATGTGTTAAAAATGGAACATGGGGATTTACATGTCGAAGCACAATAACCGTGCGTTGATTTGGGCACCATTCGGGGCGGACACATGGGTCCGCCCCAAATTACGGAATGTCTGACTACTGAACTTCTGAACGTCTAAACGTTTAAACGTACAAAAGAAAAGCCCTGAAAGACGCTTTACCAGTCCGCTGTTCAATCCCCTCAACAATGAATGCATTATCCTGCCCGGCGTCGGCTTTGAACATGTCGATTTTATCATCCCAGAAGACTTCTTTCAGGTAGTTGATTTCCAGCTGTTTTAAAGTATGTTTTTCAAGGAAATCCCGGGAGAAGACATCCATAATCCAATCTGCATACCGGGTGTTGTTTACATGTAAATTCAAATCGATATCACTGTATCCCACCTGTTTCCGGTACACCAGCATAGGATATTCGGATTCAGGAATCTTTCGGGGAACGTTGGTTAAAGCATGTTTTCCACGGTTTTCAGGCATTCTGAGGGGAAATTTTTCAACCGGTTGCAAGTGTTTCTGTTTAAAATCCAGCATCACCCACGATGAAGTGGCACGCACCAGGCAGTGACCTTCTGTGTCATTCATGAGAAAATCACGGATAAAAAGAAAATCATCCTTTGTGCCGGAGGATTTTTTCCCCCGGCTTTCAGGCACCTTGGGCCAGGTAATCACTTCCACCTCTTCATCATAAACGGGTATCCGTTCAATTTCGATATGAAACCGGGTCACCACCCAGAAAAGACCCAGTTTTTTCAAGTCCTCATAACCCACTCCCAAAAGCAGGGCATGCGTTACAGCCACATCCTGAAAATACTGGAGCAACGCAGAGGGTTTTAATTGAAGCCGATAGTCTGTTTCGTGACTTTTAATCCGTGTCTTTTGAGAATAAGATTCTTTCATGAGTCCCTCCTATAAGTTGTTAATATACAATGAAATATCTGGAACTTCCTTGTAAAGAATCTTGGAAATATCATGCCTTTTATCTAATATTATGAACAAATGTTCATTACAAAATAGAAAGGAGTTGTATGAAACGAATTGCCATCCCTCTGAATGGTTCCAAATTGTCACCCCATTTTGGGCATTGTGAATTTTTCGGGATATATGGGGTTGAAGCAGGAAAAATCAGGGATATAAAACATCTTGCTCCTCCCACTCATCAGCCCGGTGTGTATCCCCGTTGGCTGGCATCCCTGCAGGTCACAGATATCATTGCCGGAGGCATGGGACAGAAGGCCAAGGATCTTTTTGAATCCAAGGGTATCAGCACCCATATCGGTGTTCCGGACTGGCAACCCGAAGAACTTGCCAAAGCTTTGGGTGAAGGCATTTTACCCACAGGTGATAATACCTGTACACATACTTAAAAAAGGAGATTTATGATAGAAAAAACAGATGTATTGGTTATTGGTGGAAGCGCTGCGGGAGTCGTTGCAGCGGCAACCGGTAAATTTTTCCATCCTGATAAGGATGTCCTCATGATCCGAAAAGAAAAAACGGCTATGATCCCCTGCGGTATTCCCTACATTTTTAGCACCGTCGGCAGCACGGAAAAAAACATCTTCCCTCCTGCCATGGCGGAAAATGCCGGTGTTCGTATTAAATATGATGAGGTATTGAGTATCAATAAGGATGAAAAAACTGCAGCCACAGCTGATGGTACCACTATCCGGTATGAAAAACTTATTTTTGCCACGGGATCACTCCCCAAGAAACTCAGGAGTTTGCCCGGTGTGGATTTAGAAGGAGTTTTTACCATTCCCAAGAATAAAGAATATCTTGACAGTATTCAGCAATACCTGAAAGATAAAAAGAAAGTGATTGTTGTCGGGGGTGGATTTATTGGTGTGGAAGTCTCTGATGAACTGAATAAAGCAGGATTGGATGTAACACTTGTAGAAATCCTGCCAAATATTCTGAACCTGGCTTTTGACAAAGAGCTGGCTGTCCGTGCAGAAGAGCTCTTGAAAGAACGTGGCGTTAAAGTTTTGACTGGTACGGGTGTAAAAGAAATGACCGGTCACGGTCAAAAAGTCACAGAGGTTCAACTGACAAACGGTACCTCATTAGAAACGGATGCGGTCATTCTTTCTGTCGGCTATGTACCCAACACATCATTGGCAAAAGAAGCCGGGCTCAAACTCAATGATTGTGGATTTATCGTTGTTGACGAATATATGCGTACACCTACACCTGATATCATGGCTGTTGGCGATTGTGCAGAAAAGAGAGATTTCATCACGCGTAAAACTACCTGTGTCATGCTTGCATCCACAGCCTGTGCCGAGGGACGGATTGCCGGAATGAACCTTTACAAACTGTCTGCCCTGAAAACATTCAGCGGGACCATTGCCATATATTCCACGGCCCTGGATGTTCATGGTTTTGGAACTGCGGGGTTGACTGAGGCTCAGGCAATAGCTGAAGAATTTGATGTGGTTTCCGGGACATTTGAGGCACCGGACCGCCATCCCGGATGTCTGCCGGGAATGCATAATCAGCTTGTGAAACTCATTGTCGCCAAAGATTCCGGAGTTGTAATCGGCGGAGAAGTCATCGGAGGTTCCAGTACGGGTGAACTGACCAATATTCTGGGTTTTATCATCCAAAATAAGATGAATCTGAATGCCGTTCTGACGGCTCAAATCGGCACCCAGCCCATGCTTACCGCCTCTCCGGCCGTTTATCCTCTGACCAAGGCAGCCGAAAATGCCATGAAAAAGATCATGAACTTGCAAAAACCTATATAAATCCTGAAGGCGTTGAGTATATTCAGCACCTTTTTTGATCCCCTGATTTTTTTTAGGATGAATATTGCGTAACTTTAAAAAAGTTGATCCGGGAGTTCTTATGGAAAAATTCATCCGTTCTGTAAATGTAGGTAAATCCATTGTCTATTTTGGGCTCTTTGGGATTCTTTTATGGATTCTGAGCTGGTATGGCATTCCCCTGTTACAGGATTATAGTGGTCTGGAAGCTGTCTATTGTTGGTTTATACTGGGTGGTTGCGGTGTGTTTCTTCCCATGCTTATCACGGTAATTATCAAAACGCGGCGTGACGGGTTTAAAGATTCGCCCCATGAATTTCATAACCGCCTTCGTTTGACAAATTTCAGGTCCGGGGATTTGTTATGGATCCTTTTCGGTATCCTTGTTTCAGCTGCCGGGATGGGACTGATTCTAAAAGGGATGTCCCGGGTTGGACTCCCTCTCACCCTTGAACCACCCTTCCTGAGTTTTTCGGGTTTTCCGGAAGGAAAAACCTGGCACCTGGTTTTTTGGATTCCCTTTTTTCTATTAAATATCTTTGGAGAAGAATTCCTTTGGCGGGGATATCTTTTGCCGCGTCAGGTGACGGCTTTCGGTAAATCAGGCTGGATACTGAATGCCGGGCTCTGGTTCTTTTTCCAAGCTGCTTTTGGCTTTGATTTAATGATCCTGCTTTTACCCCTCCTCATAGTCGTGCCCTGGTTCACCTATATCCGCAAAAACACATGGGTTGGGATAGGAATACATGGCATTATCAGCGGCCTGGCATTTATTGCCCTGTCACTGAACTGGATTTGAGTCGCGTGTGACAATCAGCAACGCGTTGGTTACAGATCGTTCTCCTATAGCATCAGATGGGTTGTTCACAACTTTTCCCTGAACTATCATGGTGGTGGATCCACCGCCATCCAGGTTTAAGGCCTGATGAGCACCAAGCTTTTTCAAATAATCAGCCAGTTCATCCAGGGACATCCCCACACTATGCCGGGGTTGGCGTCCATCCACTGCCATCAGATACAAAGTGTCTTTGGTTTTATCAAAAGCAACAGCCGTCCGTGGATGACGGGTTGTCCTGAATTCCTCGTATAGATTCTCTTCCATATGTTCAATGGAAATTTCACCATCTCTTATGATGCGGGGGATTCCTCCTACCAGGGTAAAAATCGGATCTTCCACAGGTAGAAGCCGGAGTATCAGATTCAAGGTATCTCCTTCTTCAATATGCCTGTCGGCAAACCGCTTGGCTTTTCCATGAGCAGATAATACTATCCCATCCTCAGGTATGACAGTAGATTTCTTTAAAGGCCCCGATAAACCCGATTTTTCAGTTATCACAACCTGAAACCAATCATTGACGGCATATCCTTCAAGGCACCGGGCAGACATCTCGGTTCCCCACCGGTTTGCCGGAGATTCGGAACCCATATAGGGTGTAAACATGACCAGATTATCTTTGTTTCTTGCTCCGTTGACATGACTGATTTCATAACTGATATTGTCCGGTGTTAAAAGAAAGGCATCGAGATCAACAATATGAATAAATGGTTCCTTTGCATCCGTTATACCAAAAACGGACCGGTTTGTTGGATTTTTGATCAATTCTCCCTGAATCACCTGAGCACCGACAGGCATGCCATCGCCCTGAAAAAAGTCAGCATTCACAGCCGCCACAACATTCCCCCTGAATCGGGAAACCATGGAGGATGTCTTTTCCAGGGCCCGAAGCTGATTGCCTGCTTTCATCGTTTCCACAGTTACTGCAGGATTTGAAAGGCATACCGTCACCACGTGGATATCCCAGGGGATAGATTCCTGACGGTCGTGAAAGTACCAAACACCCGGGGCTATCTGTTTACCTTTTGGAGCCCCGGACAGACAGGCGCAAAAAACAGAAAAACTTAAAATAAGGAGAAGATATTTTTTTAAAGACATAGTGATTACTCCGATGATTTACCGGAATATACGAAGAGGATCAGGAAAAATAAAAGGGTAACCCTTTACCTTCTTCTCGTAGAATTCAGGCTTTCGGGATACGATGTTTCAGCAGGAAAAACCATCCTGAAAGTGAACGAGGGCCGGTTACCCGGCCCTCGTTCTGGGGTTGGGGGATGGGAAAATATTTAGTTCTTTTCTCTTTTTACGTATGTTGTATGTAAAAGTTCATGAGATTTATGGCCTAAAGGCTCTTTAAGAAAATCCTTATAGATCCCGATGATTTCCGGGTTTTCATGAGATTTTCGGTATTGCATTTTCTCATCTTCATCATAGATGGCATTTGCCCGTTTCATCCGGATTTCATCGGTCGTGGGAATGGGTTGTCCTCCACCGCCGATACATCCGCCGGGGCAGGCCATAATTTCGATGAAATGGTAGGGAGATTCGCCGTTTTCCAGTTGTTTCATGATTTTCCGGGCATTGGCCAGCCCATGACCGATGGCGACTTTCAGCTCTACTCCTTCCAGAAACTTATATTTTTCAAGAGTCCCTTCAATTTTCAGGGTGGCTTCTTTCACGCCGCTCAGGCCGCGAACTGGTTTGATGTTCAGGTTTTCGAACGGAATTTCCCGTCCGGTAATAAGTTCATACGCGGTACGGAGAGCTGCTTCCATCACGCCGCCGGTTGCACCGAAAATTGCACCGGCGCCGGTGGATTTCCCCAGAATGGAATCATAATCCCCTTCTTCAAGTTTTGTAAAATCTATACCGGCCTGACGAATCATGAGTCCCAGCTCACGGGTTGTTAACACATAATCTACATCTCTGAGGCCGCTGGCCATCATTTCAGGCCGGGCTGCTTCAAACTTCTTGGCCGTGCAGGGCATAATGGATACAACCACCATATCTTTTGGATCCACACCGATTTTTTCAGCATAGTAGGTTTTGGCTAGAGGCCCAAACATCTGCTGAGGTGATTTACAGGTGGAAAGGTGGTCCAGATGGTTGCTGAATTCATGTTCGATATATTTGATCCAGCCGGGTGAACAGGATGTGATCATGGGCAAAGCCACATCTTCTTTATCCCGGATCGCTTGGGTCAATCGTTGGAGCAATTCATTCCCTTCTTCTATAATCGTCAGGTCTGCGGTAAAATCCGTATCAAGCACACTGTCAAAACCAAGGCGGCGCAAGGCTGTTACCAGTTTTTTGGTCACACGCTGGCCGGGCTCAAGCCCCACTTCTTCACCAATAGAGACCCTGATAGCCGGTGCAGTTTGGACAACTACATGTTTTGTGGGATCATAAATGGCATCCCACACATCTTCCACATAGTTCCGTTCTGTGAGAGCTCCTGTGGGACAATGAGTTACACACTGTCCACAATTGGTACACACCACATAGGACAGGGCTTTATCCCAGAAAGTTGTGATGCGCATATCCGCCCCTTTATGAGCGACACAGAGGGCACTGACAGACTGAAGTTCGGTACAGGCTCTGACACAGCGCTGACAACGGATACATTTGCTGTCATCTTTCTGAATCGCCGGTGATGAGATATCTACCTGATCCTCTTTATGAAGATCAATGAAAACGCCCTGATCGATCCGATATTCATTGGCCAGGGCCTGCAGTTCACAGTTCCCGTTGCGATAACACCGGAGGCAGTCTCCCCGGTGTTCACTCAGCAATAATTCAATCACGTGCTTCCGGGCTGTCCGCACCAGACGACTGTTGGTATATATTTCCATCCCTTCAGCCACCGGTGTGGCACAGGAAGCCTGAAGGGTCCGTGATCCTTTTACTTCCACCATACAGACCCGGCAGTTGCCTGCAACACAGAGATCTTCATGATGGCAAAGTGTTGGAATGTGTACACCCAGCAATTTTGCTGCATCCAGGATCGTGGTATTCTCCGGCAGGGATACCGGGGTACCATCGATAGTTACAGAAATCATTTTTTGTATATTTTCACTCATGGATTCCTCCGGGATTAATAGATAATTTCTTCACGAAAATTTTCAACAATCGAAATAAAAGGATTGGCGACACTCTGACCAAGCCCACATTTCGATGCGACCCGCATGGATTTAGCCAGTTTAACCAGTTCATCCAGGTAGGTGGCGGAGCGCTTTTTGTGCTTGATCGCCTGGATTCCCTTTACCAATTGCTGGCATCCCACACGGCAGGGAGTGCACTGGCCACAGGATTCTTCCTGCATGAATTCCATGTAATTCATCAGAATATGATACATGGAACGAGTGCTGTTGAAGAGCATCATGGATCCACCGGTGGGGACCCCTTCAAAGCCGATAATCGTTTCTTTAAACTTCTTCCGGGGGACACAGAATCCGGAAGCACCCCCGACCTGGACAGCTTTGGTATCTCCGTCTCCAAACAGATCCACAAATTCCTGAATGGTCATACCCAGTTCCAGTTCGTAAATTCCTTCCACATCGGCATCACCGGATACGGAAAACACCTTGGATCCGGTGGATATTTCTGTCCCGAAAGTCTTGAATTTTCCCCCTTCATTCAGAACGATCATCGTACAATAGACCAAGGTTTCCACATTGTTAATCACGGTGGGTTTGCCCAAATACCCTTTTTCCACGGGATAAGGCGGTTTGTTCCGGGCTTCTCCCCGGTATCCTTCCATGGATTCAATCAGGGCTGTTTCCTCACCGCAGATGTAGGCACCGCTGCCGCTCCGAAGCTTTAGTGTAAAATTGAGTCCCAATTGATTCATCTCTTCATTGAAAGCATTCATCTTCGTTGTCAGCAAAGGGGCCAGATAATTGTATTCGCCCCGTAAATAGACATATCCTTCAGGGGCTCCAATGACCTTGGCGCAAATTGCCATACCGGTAAAGACCTTGTCTGCCTGTTCTTCCAGGATTTTCCGGTCTTTGAATGTCCCGGGCTCTCCTTCATCGGCATTACAGATCACATACTTCATGTCACTTTTCTGATCTGCAGCCAGTTTCCACTTCAAGTAGGTGGGAAAGCCGGCACCACCCCGGCCTTTCAGGCCGGATTCTTTGATATATTCCAAAATCTTGCTATTTTCCAGCTTCATGACCTTTTCCAACAGTCCAAGCGAATCAATCTTTTCAAAAATCAGATTAACCCGTTCCTGATGGGCATTGATCCTGGCCAGTTTTTCTTCACGTGTCATGACCATGGTCGTCTCCTTACATGTATTCATCTAAAGCCTGGATGGCTTTTTCAGGGGTTAACTCTGTATACACTTTGTCGTTGATCAGCATAGCAGGCCCTTTGTGGCACCAGCCGATACAGTTTGCCTCCAGAAGACTGAACTTCCGGTCCGGTGTTGTTTCACCCATCTTGATACCCAGGGCGTCTTCCAAAACAGAGACAATCGAATCCTTACCCTTCATGAAACAGGTAATGGTTTTACAAATCCGAATAATATTCTTCCCTTTGGGCTGCATATCCATAAAGGAATAAAATGTCGCCACTCCATATACATCGGCCGATGAGAGATCCATCTCCGTGGCAATCTCGCGCAACTGATCTTCAGACAGGTAATTGTGTTCTTTCCGTACCATCTGAAGAATGGGCAGAAGGTTCTCACGACCCTTGCCGTATTTCCTGACGGCTTTCCGGACAATGTTTTCCGATCCTTGCATGAAACCATCCCTTTCTTCATTTCAATTTTATGTGTTTAAAACTTGAGAATTATCAACACAAGAATGTATTATTCCCCCAATAATTACCCAAGAAATAATCCTTTTTTTCTCGATTAAAAACCTTGAATCGTGATTTTTTTCTCGTTTTTATCTTGGATTTTGAGAACGATTCTCATGTTTGTGGGTAAATTCTTTCCCCACGGGGTTAAAACCGGAAAAATCCAGGAGTAAATGTTTGCTGAAATGGTGAGCTATAGAGAGGATCACGGCACTCCCCAGGACAGCAATAGCAACTTCCCATTGAAATCCCGTAAGGGCTACCCCAAGAGTTACACTGGCTGCAGGAGGATGTTTCGCGTCTGTGACCAACATGAAAAAGATAGTACATCCCACCGACATGGAATAAACAAGGGCCAATAATATGACATTATGAACAGGAATCAGCGCAAAAACCGATCCAAACACAAGTCCGGCAACATAACTGGGCAAGACCGCTTTGGCCATGGCAGACTTTGCGTGGGGCATGGCATAGATAATGAAGGATGTGGCACCAATAGAGGCAATCACCACCATATCCCGGGATGTTAAAAGTAAAAGGATGATAAAAAGAACGGATACAGATAAAAGGGTTTGCATCAAATAATATTTCCAGTAAGTCCGAAGACTTCGGCTCAAATAGAATATGCGATTTTTCATCGTAGCCATTATTCAATCACTGTGATTCATGATTCATTTATATCGTTATACGGTTTTATTTTTTTTACAAGTGAAGCGGGTCATAAAGGAGAATTCTTTATTTTTATGATTTCAGAAAATGTTTTTTTTCCAAAAAGGTAAACTTTGAGGGGGATGGGAAATGGGATCATTTTTTTTCGGATCTGAGTATCACTGATTTTACGCATGGATTGATGCTTCCGGTGTTTTTTTACCAGGTAAGGCAGATTGCATAAAAGCCAGATATAGGCTGCAAACAGAGCAGCAATCCGTTTAAAATCCCCCTTGATCAGGGCAAATCCCCCCGATAGGCAATCCAGAAGGAAACGGATCGGTGCAATCCATAGCAGTGAAAACACTGAATAATTGGCCAGAAGCATAATCAGATTGTTCCGGTGGTTCAGGTATTTTTTGCGGTAGGAGTCAGGAGGCAGGGTCCATCCCGAATGGTGCCAGATGACTGAATCGGGGATGCAATAAGCGAACCACCCCAGCAAATGAAAACGCCAGTGCAAGTCAATTTCTTCCATGTGGGCGAAAAAGGTTTCATCAAACAATCCACTCTCGTCCAATGCTTTTTTCCGGACCATGAAGGCGGTTCCGCTGGACCAGAATATTTCCATGGGTGTATCGTATTGCCCTTGATCGGTCTCAAGGTAGTCAAAAAGTCTGCCCCTGGCAAAGGGATAACCGTAATAGTCCATAAAACCACCTGCTGCACCTGAATAGTCAAAACGGTCCCGTTGACTGTAGGAAAGAATTTTGGGCATCACCGTGGCTGTACGGGGATGGGCATCCAGCCATTCAACCATTGCTTCAATCCAGGCCGGTTCGTGAATGGTATCATTATTTAAAATTAAAAGATATTCCCCTTGTGCATGAGTCACACCCACATTGCAACCCCCGGCATAACCCAGGTTCTTTTGATTCCGGATGATTTGTACCTGCGGATGTTCCTTTTCAACCATCTCAAGACTATCATCGGT
>LGGY01000091.1 GCA_001509335.1 Fidelibacterota bacterium 46_43 | reverse complement strand
TTTTTCAGGTCGAGTGTTATTTCCCGGATAAAATTCTTGTCACCGATTAATTTTTTAAGCTGATTTGATTGAAACTTTGCAGGCTTTTGGATATATTCATGAACAAATTTAGCGAGCTTTGAAAACGCCCTTCATTTCTGATGGGAATGGCTTTATAAGCCAATTGTTATAAACAGGAGGAAGACTATTGAGTGACTCATTTTCATCGGGGAACACGGGTTCTTCAGCCCAGGGGGACTGTTTCGTAACCCTGACACTGAAGGAATCCGGTGGAATCACCCTGGATATCCAAAGTAAAGTCGGGGATCTTTTCGGAAAATCCATACGTGATCTTTGTCTGGACATGATGGAATACTACGGCATTCCGGATGCACATCTAACTATTGAAGATCAGGGTGCCCTGCCGTTTACATTGAGAGCCAGATTGGAAGCAGCAGTCCGAAAGGCATTTCCCGACAGCAAGCCTTTTGGGGTCATGGATCATTCCGGTGCTTTCCATCCCCAGGAAAAGGACCGTTTTCGCCGTTCCCGCCTGTATCTGCCGGGAAATAACCCCAAATTGATGATCAATGCCGGACTCTATGCTGCCGACGGTATCATTCTGGATCTGGAGGATTCCGTTGCCCCTTCCCGGAAAGATGAAGCCAGGATTCTGGTCCGCAATGCCCTCCATGAACTCGACTTTGGCAGTTCAGAGCGGATGATCCGGATCAATCCTTTTCCTGCAGGTATTTTGGATCTGGAAACACTGATTCCCGAAAGAGTGAATTGTGTATTGATCCCTAAATGTGAAAGCCGGGAAGATGTCATTCGTGTCGATTTAAAAATTAAGGAAATCACTTCTGAATCGGGTATCGACCATCCTGTTTACCTCATGCCGATAGTGGAATCAGCCAAGGGTATTTGGGCTGCAAAAGAGATTGCCGAAGCATGTGATACTGTTGTTGCTTTGGCAATCGGCCTGGAGGATCTGACGGCCGACCTGGGTACCCGGCGGACCGATGAAGGGGATGAAAGTTTTGTCGCCCGATCGCTTCTTGTGCTGGCAGCCCGGGCTGCCGGTATCCAGGCGATTGATTCTGTTTTTTCCGATGTATCAGATATGGATGCCCTTAAAAAAACAGCTCTGGAATCCAAAAAGATGGGGTTTGACGGTATGGGTTGTATTCATCCCCGGCAGATTCCCATAATCCATGATGCCTTTGCTCCTACATCCTCTGAAACGGAAAAGGCTCAGGCGATTGTAATGGCATACGAAGACGCAGAAAAAAAGGGATTGGGCGTTGTAAGCCTGGGGTCAAAAATGATCGATGCACCTGTCCTCAAACGGGCACTAAAAACCATTCGACTGGCAGAAACACTGAACCGGATACCCAAGAACTGGAGAGAGACTTATGGCAAATAAATCGGATTGGATCAAAAATGCCGCAGGGCGATGGATTCCCCCGGAAATTAACGGGGAAAAAATCATCCCGTTTAAAGGAATCGGCAAACACAGGCCTTCAGGAAATCGTTACGGGCCACCTATACATACCTCAATTGATTACCCGCCAGATGGAAACAAGCAGGTGGAAAGTCTAAAAGACGCCTTGGTAAAGTCCGGGATCCGGGATGGGATGGTGATTTCTACCCATCATCACCTCCGGAATGGTGATTTGGTGGCCAACCAGGTGTTCAAAGCCGCTTCCGAACTGGGAATCAAAGATCTTGTCTGGTTTCCTTCTGCCTCTTTTCCATGTCATGAACCCATCATTGAGTATTTAAAAGATGGAACCATTCATCATATCGAAGGCAGTATGAATGGTGCCTTGGGACGTTTTTGTTCCGAAGGAAAAATGAGAGGTGTAGGAGTCCTTCGCTCCCACGGCGGACGCTACCAGGCCATTCAGGACGGTGAAGTAAAAATAGATATTGCCGTCATCGCTGCTCCAACCGCTGATCCTTTTGGCAATGCCAACGGGCTTTATGGACCATCAGCCTGTGGCGGATTGGGTTATTCTCTGGCAGATATGCTTTATGGAGACCGGGTCATTGTCGTCACCGATCACCTGGTACCTTTTCCATGTATCCCCATGCAAATCGTCGGAAATTATGTGGATTTTGTAGTTGTCATGGATAAAATCGGCATTCCGGAACAGATCGTATCCGGAACAACCCGGATCACCCGTAGTCCGGACCGTCTTCTCATCGCCGAAAATACCGCCAGATTTTGTGATGCAGCCGGATTGATTAAAGACGGTTTTTCCTTCCAGGCCGGAGCCGGCGGGACATCTCTGGCTATTGGTATCTATTTTCATAAAATGCTGAAAGAACGGGGAATAAAAGCTCGTTTTGCCGTCGGCGGATCCACCGAATATTCAGTAAAAATGCTGGAAGACGGGGTGTTGGAATATATGCTGGATGCCCAGACATTTGATCTGACAGCTGTAGAATCCATGCGGAATAATTCCAGGCATGCGGATATTTCCATTTTTAACTGCTATAATTTTCACGGCAAAGGGACCTATACAACCATGATGGATGTCATGATTCTGGGGGCCACCGAAGTGGATGTCCATTTCAACGGAAACGTGGTGACCCATTCCGATGGCATTCTGCTTCATGGTATCGGTGGCTGGCAAAATTGCCTCCACGCCCGGTGTACCATCCTGCCGGTCCCTCTGTTCAGAAACCGAATTCCCATCATCCGGGATGAGGTGACAACACTTTGCGGCCCGGGTGAACTGATTGATGTGATTGTAACGGAACGGGGTATCGCAATTAATCCTTTGCGAACAGACCTTTTGGAAAAAGTCAAAAACAGCGGATTACCGCTGAAGAGCATTGAAGAACTGAAAGCTGAAGCAGATGCCTTGTGTGGAGTACCTGAACCTGTGGAATTTGAAGATGAAGTGGTTGCCGCCGTCAAATGGGTGGACGGAACGGTCATTGATGTGATAAAAAAAGTAAGGAGGAATTCTTAATGCTCGATGTTGTCGCCATGCTTCCCGAACTAAAGGAAATCCGGGATGAAACACTCAGGCAAAAGGTAGAAGCCGTATGGCAAGAAGCTGCAGCTTATCGTGGCTGGACC
>LGGY01000090.1 GCA_001509335.1 Fidelibacterota bacterium 46_43 | reverse complement strand
GCAATTTCGTGCCATGTGCCCATATAATGTCCCAAATCCAGTTCTGGCACCGCATACAGTAGATTTTTACTTGAGCCACATCCCCAAACCATGAGAAATCCTTCCGGTAAAATGTATTTCCTCATTAGCTTCTCTCGCTTTCTTTTACTATAATTACGTGCCTGATTCAGCGTAAATGTTATGTTCCTGAGAGTACAGATGTAACGAAAAAAAGAAAAAAGCACGTACAAACAGATAAAACGGGGTGAAGCGCATGATGATAATCGGAGTCCTGAAAGAACCGGCCGGGGAGACGCGAATAGCTCTTTTGCCGGAACATGTACAAAAGCTGCTTGATTCAGGAAAGCACGAAGTGCTTGTTGAAAAGGGTTTTGGTGAATCCCTTTTTTTGTCGGATGGAGAATATGAAAAAGCAGGAGCAAAGGTCGCAGACCGGGATACACTTTTAAAAAAGACTTCAGTTTGTGTTCGGATCAATCCCCCTGATAGTGAATTGATTCAAAAAATTCCCCAAGGGAGTGTATGGATCAGCTACCTGGATCCGGTGAATCGAAAAAAAACAATTGAAGCATTGGCCCAGAAGGGAGTAAAGGCCTTAAGTCTGGAGTTTATTCCCCGGAGCACCTATGCCCAGAAAATGGATGCTCTGAGTTCTCAGGCAAGTCTTGCAGGATATGAAGCTGTTATCCTTGCGGCTGAACGGCTGAATAAAATTTTTCCCATGATGATGACACCGGCAGGAACCATCCAGCCGGCCCGGGTTTTTGTGATAGGAGCCGGGGTGGCCGGTTTGCAGGCTATTGCGACAGCCAAACGCCTTGGAGCCCGGGTGGAAGCCTTTGATACGCGTCCGGTTGTGGAGGAGGAAGTCCGCTCACTGGGAGCAAAATTTGTTAAAATTGATCTGGGAGAAACGGGTCAGACAAAAGACGGATACGCAAAAGAGCTTACGGAAGAGCAATTGGAAAAGCAGCGACAACTGATGGCCAAACATTGTACACTATCAGATGTTGTCATTACGACAGCTCAGGTGTTTGGACGAAAAGCTCCCCTGATTGTCACCCGGGAAATCATTGAAAAGATGAAAAAAGGGAGTGTCATTGTGGATTTGGCTGTTGAGTCCGGGGGAAATGTGGAAGGTTCAAAACCTGGAGAGGATGTCATCATAAATGATGTTATGATTGTGGGTGTACGAAATGTTCCGGGTCGCGTAGCGGTGGATGCCAGCCGGATGCTGAGTGGAAATTTGACAGCCCTTCTGACTCATCTCATGGATTCTGAAACAGGTGATTTGAAAGCTCTGTCTGATGATGAAATTTTCCAATCGATTTGCCTTACCCGGGATGGTGAGGTAATCCATGAAACATTGAAAAAAATGTGGAGTAAATAATGGAATTCATTTATCTCATATTCATTTTGATGCTGTCAATTGTCGCCGGATTTGAACTGATTTCCAAAGTACCGGCTACTCTGCATACCCCCTTGATGTCTGGCAGTAATGCCATCTCAGGGATAACACTGGTGGGTGCGCTGATTTCTGCAGGTTCAGCCAATGAAACTGTGACCATCATTTTGGGAACTCTGGCTGTAATGTTTGCAACAATCAACGTTGTGGGTGGTTACCTAGTAACAGACCGTATGCTGGCCATGTTTAAGAAGAAAAAAGAGGGGGATGATAAATCATGAATGTTGATCAGCTGATTAATCTGGTGTATATCCTGGCGGCCCTTCTTTTTATTATCGGTTTCAAGAAACTCAGTTCACCCAAAACTGCCCGTCAGGGAAACGGTCTTTCATCCCTGGGGATGTTATTGGCTGTTGTTGCAACGCTGTGGCATCAGGATATTATTGGCTATGAATGGATTATTGTGGGTTTCCTTGCCGGTGCCGTGATTGGGGTAATCAGCGCCCGGGTTGTTAAAATGACAGCCATGCCGGAAATGGTGGCTCTTTTTAACGGATCCGGCGGAATTGCCAGTCTGCTGGTAGGGTGGAGTGTATATCATGTGGGAAGTTCTCTCGCACCCTCTACGACTATTCCTATTATTTTATCTGTCCTTATTGGTGGTGTCACCTTTACCGGTAGCCTTATAGCCTGGGCAAAATTATCCGAGGTCATGGATGGTAAACCACATATTTTCAAAGGACAGCATATTCTAAATGTCTTGATACTTCTGGTTCTGCTGGCAGCCGGTGTTTTTCTGGTAATTAAGCCTTCTGGTATGTTCTGGGGTACAAATGTTCCTATGTACTGGATCTTTATATTACTGGTACTTGTCTCGGGTATTTTAGGTGTCTTGATGGTGATTCCCATTGGGGGCGCAGATATGCCGGTTGTGATATCCCTCTTGAATTCTTTTTCCGGTCTTGCCGCTGCTGCCGCTGGCTTTGTGATCAGCAATAATGTTTTGATTGTATCCGGAGCTCTCGTAGGAGCAAGCGGGATTATTCTTACCCAAATTATGTCAAAAGCCATGAACCGGAGCCTGGGAAATATCCTGTTCAGTGGATTTGGATCGGTTGTATCTGCCGGAGGATCAGCCGAACAGGGTGATGTGAAACCCATTACTGTTGAAGATGCTTATCTGATTCTGGAGGCAGCCCGTTCTGTTGTGATTATTCCCGGTTATGGGATGGCAGTAGCTCAGGCTCAGCATGTCGTTCGTGAACTGGCGGAGTTGATGGAAAAAAACGGGACGGAAGTGAATTTTGCCATTCATCCTGTGGCAGGTAGGATGCCTGGACACATGAATGTACTCCTGGCGGAAGCCAATGTGGATTATGATAAATTACGGGAAATGGATGATATCAATCCTATCATGCCCACGGTGGATGTTGCAATCGTCATTGGTGCCAATGACGTTGTGAATCCCGCCGCCCGGGAAGATGAAAGCAGTCCCATATATGGCATGCCGATTATCAATGCCGATTACGCGCGGACTGTTTTTGTGTTGAAACGTTCCATGCGTCCCGGTTTTGCCGGTATTGAAAATCCCCTTTTCTTTAAGGAAAATACCCGCATGCTTTTTGGAGATGCCAAACACTCTATTCAGGGACTGGTGGCAGAATTTAAAAGTTGATGTATCT
>LGGY01000089.1 GCA_001509335.1 Fidelibacterota bacterium 46_43 | reverse complement strand
GAAACAGCAATTTATCACCACCCGGTAGGCGTACCGAGATGCCATTTTCAAATCTCCATTTTCAATTCTCCATGCATTTTGTATCTTTCACCCAGCCTAATTGAAAGCAGAGGAGAAAAGCATGTCCTATAAGACAGGAGAAACATATCACGGATTTACCCTTCTCAGGATTGAAGAGCTGACAGACATTCACAGCACGGGTTATCATTTCAGGCATGATCAAAGCGGTGCGGAGCTGGTGTACCTGGTGAATGCCGATCCCAACAAGGTGTTCAGCATCACCTTTCGCACGCCGCCCTGGGATAACACGGGACTCCCCCACATTCTGGAGCACTCGGTGCTGTGCGGATCCCGAAAGTTTCCGGTAAAAGAACCTTTTGTGGAACTGATCAAAGGCTCGCTGAATACATTCCTCAATGCCATGACCTATCCTGATAAAACCATTTATCCCGTAGCCAGCATGAATCCCAAAGATTTTATGAATTTGATGGATGTGTACATGGATGCGGTGCTGTATCCCCAAATAGACAAGGTCCCGGAGATTTTCTACCAGGAAGGCTGGCACTATCACCTGGAAAAACCCGAGGATTCCCTGACCATCAACGGAGTGGTTTACAACGAGATGCTGGGTGCCTTTTCCACGGCCGAATCGGTCCTCTACCGCCGGTCCAAGCAGCTCCTTTTCCCCGATTCCCCTTATGCCTGGGAATCCGGCGGCACCCCAGATGAAATCCCACTGCTGACCTATGAAAAATTCATCCAGTTTCATAAGACCTACTACCATCCATCAAACAGCCGGATTTTTATCTATGGGGATGGGGATATGGATGTCCATCTCTCTTTTCTGAATCATGAATACCTGATTCATTTTACCGCCATCAATCCCGATTCGGACATACGGGTCCCCATGATTTTCACCCGGACAAAGGCCGCTGTGGAAACCTATTCCCTCCCCGTCGGTGAAAACCCCGATGGGAAATCCTACCTGAGCCTCCACTACGGATGCGGACAGAATCTGAGTCCAAAAGAATCCATGGAGCGGAGCATCCTCATGCACTACCTGATGAACACACCCGGATCTCCCCTGAAAAACAGACTCCGGGAGGCTTCGCTGGGACAGGATGTCTTTGGCTCTTACGAATCGGATATGCTGTCTCCCTATATGTCCCTGATTGTCAAACACAGTTCCCCGGACAAAGAAGATGAATTTGAAACGATTGTCCGGGAAACGCTGGAAGAACTCCGTGATGGGGGACTTGACCGTCGGCAGTTGGAAGCATCCCTGAACATTGCCGAATTCAAAACCCGGGAAGGGGATTTCGGCTCCATGCCTACAGGACTCATTTACAACCAAGCCATGATGAACAGCTGGCTGTACGACGGAGATCCCTTTGAATACCTGAAATTTGATACGGCATTTAAAGAAATCCGTGAAAGTCTGAAAACAGACCGGTTTCACAGACTGATCGATGAGATTTTCCTGAACAATCCCCACACCCTGAAACTCCGGCTGGATCCGGAACCGGGACTCTCAGAGCGGAAAATCCGGGCTTTGTCCGAATCCCTCCAAAAAAGAAAAGAATCCATGGATCCGGATGAACTGCAATCTGTAGTCGAAAACACCCGGAAACTGATTGAAAGGCAAAATACTCCCGATTCACCGGAAGACCTGGCCACCATTCCCAGTCTTAGCCGGGAGGATATCCAGAAAAAAGCGAGAACTTTTCCCGTGAAGGAAATCCCATGGAACAGTGGAAAAATCCTCACCCATCCGGCGGAAACAAAGGGAATTCAGTACGCGAACTTTTTCTTTGATCTCTCGGCCGTACCGGAGGAACTGCTACCGGTAGCCGGACTGCTTTCCGACCTGCTGGGACAGCTTTCCACGGAAAAACGGAGTTATACAGATCTGTCCAACGACCTGCTTTTTTACACCGGGGGTTTTTCGGTCAATACATCCGCTTTATTGCCGGTCCAAAACCCGGATGATTTCCTGCCGAAACTCACGGTGAGTCTGCGGTATCTGTCCACCTTTACCGATAAAGCCCTGGATCTTGCCGGAGAAATACTTACCCAAACCCGTTTTGATGAAAAGAAGCGCATTCACGACCTGATCCGGGAAATACGCTCCGATGCGGAAATCAACCTGATAAACAGCGGTCACAGCTTTGCGGCGGGACAGGTCAATGCTGCCCTGAAGCATTTCGGGAAATTTGAAGAGATCACAAATGGTTATGATTTCTATACCTGGATTGCCGATCTGGATACCCATTTTGAGGAACGGTACGATGCCCTGAAGAAAGACCTTGAAGGGTTGATCAAAAACATTTTCCGGAAAGAAACCCTCATTCCTGCACTTACCGGCGAAAAAGACGATATAAAAACCTTTACAAAACATCTGAAAGCCTTCGAATCCCGGTTGAATTCAGGAGCTCTGCCTGTTCAGACATGGGAACTCCCCCTGAATCCACCGAACAGGGGTTTTTACACCCCGGGAGATGTGAATTACGTGGTTTTCGGGACTTATTTGCCGGAGGATATCATGCAGTTCAGTGGAAAATACCATGTCTTACGGCATCTCCTTTCTTTGGATTACCTGTGGAACCGTGTACGGGTTCAGGGTGGTGCGTACGGAGCCTTCTGCGCCTTTTCCCGGAACGGACGGATTCTTTTCAGCTCCTATCGGGATCCCAAACTGGGCAAAACCCTGGAAACCTACCGGATGATTCCCGATTACCTTTCCCGTTTTGATGCAGATGAACAGTTTATGACAAACATCATCATCGGGACAATCGCCCGGCAGGACACCCCTTTGAGTGTCTCACAGGAAGGGGACATGGCATTTATCCGGCATCTGAGGGGACTCACGGACGAGATGATCCAGGAGGAACGGGAAGACATCCTTTCCTGCACCGCCGAAGATATCCGGAAATTCGCCGACATCCTCAAAATGGCGGTCTCCCAAGGCATTCATTGCACCTTTGGGAGTGAGAAAGCGGTGAAGGAAGAGAAAGAACTGTTCTCTGAAATAAAATATGCGTTGAAATAATGATGAATGATGACAGTCGACTGCCGACTGAAAAAGTGACGCGTGACAAGTG